>CAIZGN010000526.1 GCA_903932505.1 Candidatus Hydrogenedentota bacterium | reverse complement strand
TGGTCGGGTTGGTGTGGTGCGGTCATTGCCGGATGACGCAGGGGTCTCACCGCGTTCCGTGCGGGGTGTTGCATCGCGCCCCGCGTTGGGACGGGTTGGTGTGGTGCGGTCGTTGCCGGAGGACGCAGGGGCCCCGCCGCGTTCTGTGCGGGGCGCTGAATCGCGCACTGCGGGAAGACGAGAGGGCGTGCTGCTATCGTTGCCGCCGCGCGGCGTATTGATGCGCCCTTCGCGGGTGGCGGGTGCGGCTTCACGGCCGGGGGAAGCTTCGCGAGCCGGGGTACTATCCGTGGCGCGTTCTCTCGGTGCCGCGCTACGAGCCGCCGGGGACAGCGACGGGGCGTGTTGCAGGGACACCGTGCGTGTCCGGGAAGCCCGATCCGAATCGCTCAAGCGGGTACGCACACTCGGGGCCGAGGTCTGGGTTGTTTCCCGGGCGAAGGTTGCACGACCCATGCCGGTTTCAAGCCGGGCCACCCGGGTGCTCGCCGCAGGCAGGCTGCGTTCCATGGACACCGGGCCGCGAATGCTTCGTCTCGGGTTGTAGTTGCGAACCCGGTCGGAAAATCCTCTCTCGTACGGCACACGCATATGGTTTTGCGCGCCCATGTTGATGTTCCAGATGTTCACCTCGGTGTGGTGATGCTCCACATAGGACACTACGGTTGGTGTGCAGTAATCGATGTAGTGGGGGCCATCGTAAATGTGGGATACCGGTACAAATGAGCTCGCGGAGATCCCGAAACTTACGCCACCGACCGAGAAGAAGGCGGACTGGGTCACCACCACGGGGCGGCAGTCATAGTCCACGGGGGTCCACACGTAATAATCACCGCAGCGCACGGTAGCCACCCAAGCAGGGCTCCATACGGGGTCATACGACCACATCCATCCCCGAGAGGGGAAGTAGCCCCAGCGGCCGTAGTGGCTTGTGATATAGCCGAAGGGATAATCCTCCACCCACACATGCCCGACCCCCATGACGAAACTCCAGTGTCCGTGCCGATAGGGGATGAAATCGACGCTCACGGTGGGGCGCCAGTAGCTGTGCGAATCCACCTCGACCCATTCGCCGCAACTGGCGAGGTCGGCATAACCCAAGGTATTGGCAGTCACGGGGATCGTCTTGGGTAGACTGCGCATGCCGGAGAGCAGCACATCAACGCGCTGGCGGTTCCAGACGTCGAAATCGTCTTCAGATTCGCGGTTGTACGGGGCAACTTCCGAAGGCAGCATGCCCGGATCCGCCCAGCAGCGCTCTCCTGCGTTGGCTACGGTCTGGGTGCCATCCGCCCCTACGATGACCGCTTGGCCAAAGCGCACGGAAACGGTGGTCGCTCCCTGATCAAGTACATCGACTCGAACCTCCGAGTCGGTAGCGACGGAAACCTGGCAGGCAGGTGTTTCCAGCATCATCTGGTCGGTGCTTCGCTCAGAGCGATTCACATAGAAGGAGCCCGCCCAGCCTTTTATCCGGCCGCTCGGGGGCAGCGATACTAACTCCGCCTTGCTGCCGTCCGCAAGACGCACAAAACTCCCGCCGGATAATTCAAGCTCCATGTTGCCGCCACGATCCACCCACAGCACGTCACCTGGAAGCACCAGCGTGTTAGTGGGGGCCTGACTCCAATCGGCGTCATCTTTCCCCTTGATCATGGTGCCGCCCGCGTCGTAACTGACTCGTGCGTGCAACGTGTATTCCTGCGCATAGGCCCCGGCGGCAAGCGTCAATGCCAGCATGCCCGCCATTCTCGAAAACCACCGTAACGTCTTCATCAAAGTACCCTCCAATGCGGTTATTGTGCCGCTTTCAGTGAACAAGACGAACCTCGGGGGGAATTTATTCATATTGGCGTGTAATTCCCCGCAGCCATGGCGAGGGAGGGTCTGCCCATGGGTTAGACCGACCGATACCAGTCACACCCATACTATACCACGGCAAGACACGAGTGAGCCATGGCCGCGAAAATACAGGCAGCTGGTTTCAGGATTCTGTGGGGGGAACCGGTTAGCGGGACGGTTCGTGGTCGCGCACGTTCAGCCCTGTGTAAATTTGACGTGGACGGTGTATCTTTTGCGCGCCGGAAAGGCGCATTTCACGCCAATGCGCGACCCATCCGGGAATCCGTCCCAAGGCGAACATCACAGTGAACATGTTGGTGGGAATACCCATGGCGCGATACAAGATTCCACTGTAGAAATCCACGTTCGGATACAGCTTTCGCTCGATAAAGTACTCATCCTTGAGAGCGGTTTCCTCGATTTCCCGGGCGATTTCAAGGAGCGGATCGTTTATCCCCAGTTCCGCCAGCACGCGGTCGAGCGAGGCTTTGAGGATGGAAGCGCGGGGGTCATAACTCTTGTAGACTCGGTGCCCGAATCCGGTGAGTTTGGCCTTTCGATTCTTCACCTGCTCAATAAACTTTTGACAGCCGCCTCCATCGTTGCGGATTTGCTCCAGCATTTCCATGACCGCCTGATTGGCACCGCCGTGCAGTGGGCCCCATAGGGCGCATACCCCTGCGGAAACGGCCGCGAAGAGATTCGCCTGACTGCTGCCCACCATCCGTACCGTCGAGGTGCTGCAGTTTTGCTCATGATCCGCATGGAGAATCAAAAGCAGGTTGAGTGCTTCCTCCACCACATCCGGGACGACATAATCTTCAGCGGGTGAGGCGAACATCATGCGAAGGAAGTTTGCACAGTAACTTAAGCCCGCGCGAGGGTAGATGCGCGGTTCGCCAACGGATTTCTTGTAGGCATAGGCCGCGATGGTCTTCGCTTGAGCCA
>CAIZGN010000525.1 GCA_903932505.1 Candidatus Hydrogenedentota bacterium | reverse complement strand
GTCACCGCACCATCCGCAGTCGGGGTCACAGGCAACGTGTAGGGGCCAGAACCGCTGCCGACCAATACACCCTTAGAACCACCAGTGACCGTAATCTCCGCAGCCGTCAAACCAGTCACCGATTCACCGAAGTTGATGGTGAAATTGATGGGATCCGCATTCGAGGGGGAGGACGGACCCGTTACCGTGGCACTTGGGGCCGTGCGATCCGACGTGATGCTGAGATTGTTCGAAATCGTGTTGCCATTGCCCGCTGCATCCTGCGCCGCGCCCGCCGTTACCTGACAGGTCACCGCGCCATCTGCCGTCGGAGTCACAGGAAGCGTGTAGGGGCCGGAGCCGCTGCCGGACAACGCACCCTTAGTGCCATTTGTTACCGTGATGCCCGCAGCGGTCAAACCCGTCACCGATTCACCAAAGTTGATGATGAAGTTGATCGGGCTCGCATTCGAGGGTGAAGCCGGACCCGTTACCGTGGCACTCGGAGCGGTCGTATCCGACGTAATGCTGAGGTTGTTGGACACAGCATTGTTATTGCCCAAAGCGTCTTGCGCCGCATTCGCATTCACCTGACAAGTCACCGCGCCATCCGCCGTCGGGGTCACAGGCAGCGTGTAGGGGCCAGTGCCGCTGCCGGATAGCGCGCCAACCGAGCCATTCGTAACTGTGAACTCAGCGTTGGTCAGACCGGTTACCGAGTGATCAAAATTGATGATGAAGTTAATCGGGTTGGCGTTCGTCGGGGAAGCCGGACCCGTCACTGTGGGGATCGGCTGAACCGCGTCAATTACAATCGCCTTGTTAAAGCCAAGCGAACCCGTCCCCGCCAAAGCCGGCAGCGTCAGCACGGCATTGGTCGTCGTTGTCGCCGTATCCCGCAGAGTGGCGGTTCCAGTCAAGGCCAAAGCCGCTGTACTGAGGTATTCGAGATCCGCACTCGTGTCGCCCACCTGCACGGTGTAATTAAAAACCAAGGATGTTGTGGTAGTGCCCGAAGCATAGGTCGCCTGCCGGTCCGTGGTCCCAGTCTCCAGTTGGAGTTGGGCAACGCCCGTTCCCGCAGTGTAGGTCACCGCTTCGCTGAAGGTCACCGTGATAGGAACAACCTGCCCAACGCCGTACGATCCATCCGCCAATGTACTGGTCACGTTCGTCACCCAGGGCGCAGGGCGGATGGCCACAAAGGCCATGTTCTTGTCCGTGCTCGCCGCCTGGGTAAACGCCATGTTCATGGTGCCGGCTGCCGCAGTGGGAGCCGTAGTGGTGGCCGAACCAGCGCGGTCGTTATTGCCAGCACCAACAAGATTCGCGTTCAAGCCCAACGTCGTGTTTGCACTGGTCACCGTCCAACCGGTATTGTTGGCCGACGAAGCCATGGCGCAAGCGCCGATACTGCCGACAGGCACGCTGGCCACCGTGGTTGCAGTCAAAGTGGTCACCGGACTTGCAGCCAAGCGAAAAGCGCTTGCAGTCTCGTTCGCTGCGGGCAGTGCCTGACGGCAGTCGTACCAGGATGTAGCCACCAGCCCGCCGGCGCGCATAGTGTTCGCAAAGTTAACGGTAATGGTGCCCGCACCCACGGTTGGAGCAAGGAGTACATAAACGCTGCTGGACACCGCGTTCGCCAGATTGTTGACAGACAGGGTGAAATTCTGCGTGACCCCGCCAACTACCCACGTGGCACTGGTCGGCGCGGCGATAGCGTTACGCGCCGCCGATACCGCTACCGCAAGCACGCGATTGGTGTTGTTCCCCACCGTGAAGGCCATCGTGGCCGGGTTTGTACTCGCAATCCAAGTGGTGTTTGCCGTGGCATCAAGGCTAATGGTGGCGTGCGCGGCAGTTCCTGCGAGCGCGAGCAGTCCGACCAACAATAACGCGGCGTACCGCGTTAAATTCGTCCCACCGGGGGCTGACCACTGTCTTAAATTTCTGCTTTCCATGTGCGATAGGCTCCTCTTTGTTTTACGCGCCAAAGCGTATTTTCTCCACGAAGAAAACCGCGCTGGCGACCTTCCCCGACCTTGCAAGACAGCAAACGACCCCTAAATGCTAGGGGCGTTTCGGCTGAACAAAAGTCATCTTAGCAATTTTTGTTCCAACGCCGACATCTCTGTTCTTAAACTTACGGATTAGACGTTAAAGTCTACAGATCTAAGCGTTTAGGACGAACAACGCTGTGCAACGATCGCTTCGGGAATTTGCATATCCTCAATTGATCCTATTAACACTAATTCAAACTTGGATAAACAGTGCCCTGAGGACAAACAGAACACGCTGTATGCGAATCGCTGACTTAAATGTCATCTACCTTTGAGAAAAAAAAAACGGCTCTACAAACCGGCCCACAAGACGTCTTGTCTACGAAGATAAACGCGGCTGATTCAAACGGATCAGGGCATTCCTTCCATACACAATAACATAATTGTATCTCTTCGCGCCTAAATTGTCAACATATTTTTTTGATTGCATTTTGGGATTGGCAATTTTTCTATCGCGCCCGGTTCCCTAGGCACAGTTCTGCATCCAGTTTTTCGTATTTTCTAGGTATTGGGACTTTATAATTTGTGTTTTGAGTATCATTATTGGGAATGGATGGTTTTTTTTGGGGGGCGATAAGCAAAGCCGCACACCCTTGGTGGGGTGTGCGGCTGGGGGGGGTGTTAGACGCTGAATTCGATTGTGAGAATTTTCTTTTTCCCGGCCTTGAACGGAATGGTCTTGCCCTCGCACTCGATTTCATCGCGGTGTTCTTCGTTCAGGTTTACCCGCCAGGCGTTCTTTACCTTTTTGAAGACGCGGAGGGAACCTTGGACTGATTTTGCCGTGGGGTTGAAAATACGGACGACATAGTGGCCGGGATGGTCTTCGGCTTGCTTGAAGGCGGCGAGCTGGAGCTGTTTGCCTTCGAGTTCGAGGAAGCTCATTTCCTTGGGCAGTGTGCCGCCGTGCGGTCCGGCCTGGGCGGGCTGTAGGGGCAGATTCGCGTCTTCGGCCTGTTCGTAGCAGCCGTGGGTCCAGTCGCCCTCGTGGGGGAATATGGAATACTCAAATTCGAGCTTGCCTAGGCACTGGGCGAGGTCCATGTCCGGGTAGGTTTCCCAGCGGCCGAAGACGGGCGAATTGCGGTAGGTGAAGGCGCGGAAGAGGGTAATCGCCAAGGGTCGGTCTGGGGTGTCCATCGCCTCGTACTCCCGGAGACCGCAACTGTTGACGATGGCAAAACCGCGCTTACCGGTGCTCATGTCGACGAAGCGATGCATGGGATACTGGGGATTGGGACGGCCATGGTAGGCGTTGCCCTTCTTCACATGGATGTCGCGGGAAATGACGTCGAAACCGGCTTCGGAGTCGGTGGTCTCGGCCTTCATCCGGGTGGGGAAAACAACCCGCATGCGGTGGTGGCGGCATTGGTTGTCAAGGGTGGTGGTGACGTCGAGGCGCTTGGCACCGGCGCGGAGGGTGAAGACGCTGGAAATGAGGATTTCCTTGCGCACCTTGGTGCGTGCGGTGGAGTTCAGGTTGCCTTCGCGGAAGTCGATGCCGGGGACGTCATCGACGCTCTCGGGGATGAGCATGCGGTACTCGACCTGCATGCGGGCAACTAGCGGACCGGCTTCGAGCAGCGAAATCGTGCAGGGCGAACCGTGGGAGGTGATGGTCTCGTTTTCCTCGGGTTCCATGTGAATCCAGGAGTGGCCGGTCTCGCCGGTGTCCTCGATGTAGTGCAGGCCGCTGTAGGTGTGGTCGGTGGCTTTGTGCGTGACATCAAGCGTGCCGTCACTGTTGAACTTCACATGCAGGTACTCGTTTTCGAGTATCCGTGCTTCGGGCGCGAGCGTCGGGGGGGCATAGTCGAAGCTGGCTTCGCGGCAGACGTGATAGGTCTTGTAGCCGTAGGCTGGAATCTCGTCATCGAGGTCGATGTGGCACAAAACGCGCTCGACGCGCTGCTCGATGGAGATATCCTGAAGATTGCGCACCAAGACGCCCTGTGGGAAGCGTTCTTTGACCTGGATTTGTTTTTTCTTTCCTTTGGGCGTCTGGATGCTGAAGGCTTCGTAGCCCATGTCCTGTGGCATGTCGACCAAGGCGGACACGACCCCAGTCCGGGGGAATGGACAGGGATTGAAAACGGTCAAGACGGAATCCTTGGGAGAAAGGTCGGAGTTGTCGATGTTGAGCTGAACTTGCTGCATGCCGCGCCGCGCCAGACCTTCGGTGATGATGTCGATCTGGTCGAAACGGAAAATCGAGTCCTTTTCCATTTGATCGATGCCAGAGCCTGTGATGGTGTCGTGGGGATGGTTCTGCAGGAGGTATTTCCAGGCTCGGTCGAGGGAGACCTTCTCGTAGCGTCCACCGGCCATCGCGCCTACCGCGCTCCACGGCTCGGCATTGCGCTGGAGGTTGACCTCGGAGCGGTGATTGGCCAGGCGCAGACGCACGCGGGCGCTGATGACATCGCCGAAGAGGTGTGTCCATTTGCCGGTGGAACCGGGATCGCGGCTTTCGCCGGTGAGGACGGTGAGATTCTTGACCTCAGCGCGCATGGCGTTCATGTATTCTTCGAGGCTGGAGAAGCGAATGTCATGATCGGGCAGCAGGTTCTGACACAGCTTCATGATTTCGGTTTCTTTGGGATCGGGATTGGAGGAGTCAAAGCCCTGCATCGTGCAGATGTGGCTGGTGGTGAAGTGCTCGGCCTCGTCCCGCACCAGTTTCTGCAATTGTTCGGCGATGGGGGCGTCGTTCCACTGCTTCTTTTCGCTGTCGAGGATGTAGTAGTGTCCGCGCGGATTTTTGTCGGTCGCAAGGCGGAAGGGAGCTGCACCACGATCCCAGTTATAGCGCTGGAAGACGTCGTCGGAACCATAGCGAAGCACGCGGTAGATGTAGACGTAATAGCTGAAGCGGCTCATGCAGCCAAAGCGCATGCCCAAGACTTCCGAGCCGTCGGGGCCGCGCAGCAGATATTCGCTGTGCGGCGTGTTGATGCCGCGATAGAAGATGATGGTGTCAATGTCGAATCCGTTGTAGATTTGGGGAATCTGGGAGGTCTGTCCGTAGCTGAAGGGGGTGTAGCCGATCTTGGTGACGCCTCCAAGGCTTTGGGATACGCGATGGCCGACCACGAGATTGCGCACCAAGGATTCCCCGTTGCACAGGTATTCTTCCGGCAGGGAATACCACGGCCCGATTAGCAAACGGCCGGATTTGACGTGCTTTTCCACGGTCTCGCGCTTTTCTGGACGCAGTTCGAGGTAGTCCTCGACGCAGAGTACCTGTGAGTCCATGGTGAAGGAGTGGAATTCCGGATCATTATCAAGAAGGTCGAGAAGACCGTCCATGAAGTCCAGCAACAAGAGGCGGGTTTCCTCGAAGGGATAGCCCCACTCACGGTCCCAGTGTGAATTCGAAATGACATGAATGGTCTTGCGATCCGACGACATGACGTGTACTCCTAAGTTGGCACTAAAACTCGAACTTGAGAAAAACCGGTTGCCTGCACCTTGGCGCAGACAACCGGCAAACTGTCCTTGGAATTATTTCGCGGCAGGCGCGGCAGCGGGCTGTTCGGCGGGGGGCGCCGGAGCGGGCTGTTCCACCGGTGCTGGTGCTGGTGCTGGTGCTGGTGCCGGTGCTGGTGCTGGTGCAGGGGCTGGGCTGGGCACGATGACCGTCTCAGGGGAAACGCCTGTGGCTACGGCTGGTGCCGCCTCTTCTTTGGGGAACAAGTCCGGATGGGCTTCTTTCAGGCGGCGCAGTTCAAAGTCGGCACGCTTGGACGCGCTGGAATCCGGAAAAATCTGTTTTTCCTCGTTGTATGAGGCAATGGCCTTGTCGAGGCTTCCCATGCTCTCATGGACGCGGGCGATATTGAGCGGCTGGATTTTCCCGGTGAGGGAGTCCTTCCAGGTGTCCTTGACTTCCTGGTAGCCCTTCAAGGCTTCTTCGTTCTTGCCGGCATTTTCGTCGATGAAGGCGATTCCTTCGACGGCACGGGGTACGAATTCGGAGTCGGGGAATTCAGTGCGGACGCGGGCAAGAATCTCGCGCGCTTTGTCGTATTCCTTGGCTTGGATGGCGGATTCGCCCATCATGTAGGTGACTTCGGGTTTCCATCGGCCGGCACCTTCCTTGAGGAGATTGTCGAGTTTGTTGACCCGCTCCGCAGGGTCTTCAACCGTTGTGATGGCAGCGGCATACTCGGTCATGATGGCACGGTCGGCCGCGCTACTGGATATGCGATACATCACGGTGGCGACAATGCACAACACCACGACACCGGCGATAACGGCGACCTGCGCCGGATTTTCTCGCACGTACTTGTACAGCCGATCGAGATCACTCAGCGACTGCTCTTCAGAGGACGAATCCTGTTGCGCGGATTTCAAGTTCTTCTTCGCGGCCATACGTCTTACCTATCTCCACTCGGTTGTCCGCGGCGCGCTGCGCTACGCGGGATTGTCCGGACTGCGCCCGCCCTGGACAGGAAAACCACACGGTTTTCCAAGCCGGGAACTCGGCAAAGCCACATCCTATTGAAGCCTTCCCCACTCGACGATTTTCCAGACACCGCCTGTGCGTTCAAGATACACAGACACATGTCCCTGGAGGTTGATGGGCACGCCACCCGCGTCGAAAGGTTCAGCTATGGTTCCAAAAGCCTCGATTGCCCGCGCGCGGTCTCCATTGACCACGATTCGCGGCCGGGCGCGCGTAACCCGCACGGCCCTGTAATTCTTCATCATTGTTTGCACATAGGAACGGATGCCTTCATAATTTCGGCCATCCTGATCCCTGTAATTCTCTGAAACATTCGCCAAGACCTTAAAGACCTTGCGCGACTGCAAACCGGCCTGTACATCGTTGAGCACCATGGCGATCTGTTCCTCGTCGGATGGGCGCGCGGCACCCAAGCCAGGAATGCTGATTCCGCCCAGCGTCTTCTGGCAGCCTCCCCCGAAACAGGAGGCGAAGATCACCGCCACAAGGACGACACGCCTCATAGCCCTCCGTCTTTCGCGACCGGCTGCAGGTTAATAATCATCATGCGGGGGCGGCTGACGCCCTGCTCCACGATTTCAATGTCGAGTCGCTTGCCGGGCTTGGTGAAGACCATGTGCACCCGGTCAGACTCGGTGAGACTTTCGCGAGTCCACTCTGCGGTGGGCAGCTGCTTGATGTAAAACTGGGCCAACTCCGTCATGGCGGCTTTGCTGATGTAGACCATGCGTCCGACCTGGAGGGTTCCAGATTCAAAGACATAGGAACGCTCCGGAATCTGTCGTGCGTTCGCGGGCAGGGGGATATCGCTGAAGCGCTGCTCGACGGCCATCAAGAGGCCGGTCTCCGGGGGAATCGGCGCTTCGGCCACACTGGATGAGGGCGTGGAGGTGGTGGTCGTTGCGGAATCCAACGGGGTGGATTCAATTGGGTCGAGCGGGGTCAATTCACTGCTCGGTTTTTTTTGAAACGGAGAGGTCTCGCATCCGGCAGCCACCAAGGCAATCAGTAGTACCAACAGAGTCCCGCGCATAATCTTATAGTCTCCCTAGTTGCTTTATTGGGTCAAAAAACACCGGCAATCCGCCGTTCCGTCTGCGGTAAGTCATCCTCAGACGGCGACTTACACGTTGCACAACACGGTCAGGGCACACCCTGCCGCGCGGGATTGTAGCACAATCCCGCAAACCTAAGCCACTGAAAGCAAGCCGCGACAGAAGACCCGACTACTTCGCCGGGGGCTTTTCCTCGGCAGCGACGACCTGCTTGAAGTTCGAATCCGCATCGAGCTTGCCCTTGCCACTCGCCCACTCGATGGAATCGGCAATACTGGCCTGGACATCCTTGTCGTCCCACACGGAATCTTCACGATGCCCCAAGCCATTGTAGTATACCCGGCCTTTGCCTTCGGCACGACACCAGATGAACGGGTAGGACGGCCCTTTGTACATGTCCTGTTTTCCGCGTTCTTCTCCCGCATCCAGCACTGCGATGACGTGCATGTCCGGATTGAGTTTTTTGAAGGTGTACCACTCTTCGAGGGCGCACCATCCATCGGGGAAATGCGCCACCGTAGGATGGGTCTTGTCGATGAGCTTAATGGTTCCCTTGAACTGCTTGC
>CAIZGN010000524.1 GCA_903932505.1 Candidatus Hydrogenedentota bacterium | reverse complement strand
TATGCCCCAATCCTCACTCAATCTCCCCACCCAAGCCGCCGGTCCGTGTCGGCTTCAAGCACTGCTACCAGCAAAAGGACTACACCACCATCCTGGTCGTGGCGGAAATGATCCCCGATTCCGTCTTGAATGAAGACGAACAGTTGCAGATGATTTACGATACAGCAGTGACGCGCACCGGCGGCGGGGAATAGACCGCAGATGACGCAGATGAACGCAGATAAACAGACCGGAGAGGTACAACATGATTAAAGAAGTTCGACTGGAGAATTGGAAGAGCTTTCCCAACGCGACGCTCTACCTGGATCCGCTGACCATCTTGATCGGCACGAATGCCAGTGGAAAGTCCAATGTGTTGGATGCCTTGGACCTCTTGAGCCAAATCGCGCAAGGGAGGGAATTCTCCTCCATCCTGCAGAGCGATTCAAAGACGCTTGGGTTCCGGGGCGCAGCGGAATGGGCCGCGCTGAAGCCCGAAACATCCTTCACCGTTGCGGCCCTAATACAGACAGAGCAGCCGAATCTGGAGTACCTTTACAGCATCACCGTCCAGACACTGCCGAAGCCAAAACTACTTGCCGAATCGCTGCTGCGACTCAAATATCGCCCGCGTTCGAAGTCAGCTCCTTACACGCTCAAACTGTTTTGGACAGAGCCATGCCTCGATGAGGCGCCGGCGATTACCGCCAAGCTTTACAACACAACCAGCGGCACCCCGAGAGAGGCCCAGCGATCTTCCTCAGTGCTTGGCCAGCTAAAGCTTTCCGCTTCAACCTTGCGCAAGGAGATCACGGAAGGGATTCAGTGCGTCTTGGAGGCACTCGGGAAAATATTCGTCCTGAACCCGATCCCCTCGCACATGCGGTACTTCAGCCCGCTGGCGGAGAGATTGGCGAACGATGCCTCCAACATTGCCGGCGTTTTGGCCGCTTTGCCGGAAGAGCGCAAGAGTCGGGTCGAGCAGACCCTTCAGCATTACGTCAGGGATTTACCGGAAAAGGACATTCAGAAGGTTTGGACCGAGAAGGTCGGCCCTTTTCAAACAGATGCGGTGCTCCTGTGCGAGGAGGCTTGGCGTCCCGGTGCGCCGCCCACGAAGGTGGACGCCAGAGCGATGTCGGATGGCACGCTGCGCTTCCTGGCCATTTTAACAGCCCTCCTGACGCTACCCGAAAACTCACAGCTCATCATCGAAGAGGTGGACAATGGTTTGCACCCGTCGCGTTCCGATATCCTCATAAAGATGTTGCGCGTCGTGGGGAGGGAACGTCGAGTGGATGTGCTCGCCTCCACTCACAATCCTGCTCTGTTGAATCGGTTGGGGCCGGATATGGTGCCATTCGTGATGGTGACCCATCGTGATCCCCAGACCGGATTGAGCAAGTTGACCCTGCTCGAAGACCTGGCTGGTTTGCCAAAGCTCATGGCGATGGGGCCTTTGGGTGAGGTTACCGCCAGTGGTGCCTTGGAACGTTCCTTGCAGGCAAATGGAGGGCACCATGCCTAGCAAGAATGTCATGATTCTGGACACCTCCATCCTCTGCGTCTGGCTAAAGGTTCCGGGCAAAG
>CAIZGN010000523.1 GCA_903932505.1 Candidatus Hydrogenedentota bacterium | reverse complement strand
GTACTTGTAGCCGCTCAGGGCACCGGTATGATTGTAGCCGGAGGAGTCGGCGACCGTCAGCCCCGTGCCTTCTTCGAAACGCCATAAGCCGACCATGCCTGCATGCGCGGCCGAGGCCATGCCGAACACCATGAAGGTCGTCACACACACGCTGAACAAACATTTCCTGATAAACATGAAAACCCACTCCTTTCCCCGGATACGCCAATCCGGTTTTTGTTCCCGAACAAAACGGGAACACCCTTGTACTCGTCAACAAAAAATAAAACTTGACCACACGACAAGACAGCGCAGCCCTGAGGCGTGGCCAATCTGCCACGCCATCTTGTTTGCATAGTAACTCAAAATCGCTGGTTTGTCAAGAACAAAAAAACACATAGAAACACAGGGTAAACGCACTTAATGTGCGCGAGCAGGGATGGTGTCGGACGTATCAAGGGGCAATTGAAGGTTCATGCACCTGAATTTGCCATCAATACAGGTTGACATGTCCATGTTCTTTTGTGTTAGCCTTCTTGCGATTTGAAACAGCCGTTGCGTGAGCATGCGCGACAGTACAATTGCCGGGCCGAGACGGGCTTGCAGCGGGAGACGCCGATGAACACTGCTGACCGATTCCCCATGGGATCGCTGGATTACTTCGCGTTCGGACTTTACTTCGTGTTGCTGTGCATCATCGGGTGGTGGGCCGGTCGCAAGGAAAAGGAAAAATCGGAGGATTATTTCCTGGCGGGGCGACAGCTACCATGGTATGTGATTGGCACGTCCTATATCGCCGCGAATATCAGCACTGAGCACTTTATCGGCATGGTTGCGGCCGCGTATGTGTACGGCATCTGTATTGCCCAATGGGAGTGGGGCAATATCATGGCCTTCTCCATCCTCATCTGGCTCTTCATCCCCTTCCTGCTCACGGCGCGTGTATTTACCGCGCCGGAATTCATGGAACGCCGGTTCAACCACTACCTGCGCACTTTTTTTGCGATAGTCACCGTGGTGAACAGCGTGGTGGCCTCGCTCGCTGCGGTGTTGTATGGCGGTGGCGTCGCGCTGAACGCGCTCTTCGGCTGGAATCTCTATGTGTCCATCGTGGTTCTGGGCGTGGTGGCCGGGGCTTGGGCCGCGTGGGGCGGTTTGTCGTCGGTGGCGTGGACCGACTTCTTTACCATGATTGTGATGCTTGCTGGGGCGGCCTGCGTGCCCATTTTGGGGCTGTACATGCTTTCAGGCGATGCGCACTCCCTGTCGGTGGGCTTCAATGTGATGATGGAGGCCAATCACGCGAAAACCGGCACTTGGGCCCAAGCGGTGGCGCAGACGGCCCCGCACATTGTCGGGAAAGATACCTACGACCGCATGGCGATCTTCCAGCCTGCCTCGCATGAAGTTGCGCCGTGGCCCAGCATCGTTTTTGGCTTTTTGTCCATCAGCATCTGGTACAACGCCATTAACCAGTTTATGATTCAGCGGGTTTTCGCGGCCAAGAACATGTATCACGCGCGCATGGGCATCGTGCTGGCGGGTTACATCAAAATCATCATGCCGCTGCTTGTGGTGGTTCCTGGCCTCATTCTTTTTGCGAAGAAACCCGAACTCATGCTGCTGCCTTGGGACGAAATTCGGCCGGAGGCCGATCGCGGTTACATCAGCCTACTCCATGGGCTGATTCCGGTGGGGCTGCGCGGTGTCTTGCTGGCCGCCCTTTTTGGTTCGATTCAGGCGCATGTGAACGCCACCCTGAACTCGACCTCCACGGTGCTGACGCTCGACATCTACAAGAGAATCATCAACAAGAACGCGCCGGACAAGCATTACGTCAATTTCGGCATCTGCGCCACCGTGGTTTTTCTCGCGATTTCCATTGGTTTGGGCTGCGTGATTAACAAGCTCGGCAGTGGCCTCTTTGTGTATATCCAGGAAATGTACGCGTTTTTCGCGCCGCCTTTCGCCGCTGTTTTCCTGCTGGGCATTCTCTTCAAGCGCATCAACTCCATCGGAGCCTCGGTGGCTGTGACCGCCGGATTTGCCTTGGGCATTCTCATGAAGCTGTATGTGGAGTTCGTGCCGGGGCACTGGAACCTCATCGAACCCTTTGGCAATCAGGCGGTCTTCAACTGGCTGTTCTGCGTGGTCGTTTGCATTGCGGTCAGCCTGATGACCGCGCCGCCCAAGCCGGAACAGACCGGCGATGACATGACGGTGAACTGGCAAAAGCTCAACATCTTCACCAATCTCGGCGACCACTGGTATTCCAGCGTGGTCGTGTGGTGGGGCGGCTTTGCGGTTATCGTCGTCGCGCTGATCGTACGTTTTTCGGGCCTGTTCTCCTGATGCCGGGTTTCTATCGGGCCAGTTTGAAATAGTCCACGCCAACCATGTAATTCTTCACGGCCACGGGATTCGCGCCGGTGATTTCCATGGTCAACCGGTGTTCGCCTGCTTTTAGTTCGAGAACGCCCAGTTCGATTTCGCCGGTGCCGACCACGGTCGGATGGTAGAGGTCGTACGGTTCTCCGAGTTTTTCGCCGTCCAGTCGGAACTGCACGATGCCGTAATCGGGGGCCTTGGCGAGTTGGGTCAGCAGCTTGTATTTCCCTGCGGTCTCGACCGGCAGCGCAACCTCCAGCGTGTCTCCCGGCTTGGCGTCAATCCACCACATTTGCGTGTCGCCGCTCCACGTTCCCTGGAAACCAAACATGGGTTGCCCGGAGACGTTGCCGCCGCTTTTCTTCACCACCTTCATGTCTTCCGCCTCGATGGCCCCGGGCAAATGCGTCACCGCAGGCTTGGGCCAATCCATGCGCTGATCCATCGGCACGGAACCATACGGGTCAGTGCCGCCCGGTGCCAGATACCAATACACGGTGCTCGCATAGCGGGCTGAACTAGAGTTCGGGAAATACTTCTCGATGGCCCCTTCGAAAGACTGCTGGAAGGGTATGTTGTCCACGATTTGCCAGCGATTCACCGATACATGCCCCTTATTGTTCTCGCAGATGGTTTGATTGTGAAATGCGCGGGTGAACAAGTCCGGATTACACCACGCATAACCGAAATAGTCCTCGGAACCGGTTCCGAACGTGGAAGGGAATTTTTCCCCGTCGACAAAGAACTTCTCGTCCCCCTCGCCCCACCAGCCACCGCGCGGGTTCCAGACATGCAGCATCACGCCACAGAATCGGCCCCGGCCCTGGGTTTGCAGGAGGGTCCAGTCAATTGCCCGCTCGGGTTCGGAAGGCAGAAAAGCGTCCCGGTGCCATTTCGCGTGGAAGCGCCCCAGTTTTTCGATGGGTACGGAAAGCGGGGAACTCTCCACGGTGAATTGGACGTTGCGCGACTCGGTACCTGCATTTTCAAGGGTGATGGTGGCGCTTTTGTACGGCATGTACCAGTAGGAATACCACCATCCATCTTTCCCAAGCCCCAAGGGAAGCGAACTGTACGCATTGGCACCGGGTGCGGTGCCGAAGAAGTCACCCAAGGGTGCCCACACGCTGGGCTGGGTCTCACCATCCCACGTGATACGCAGCGCGAGTTCGCGCAATATTGCGCGGTCGTCGGGGGACTTGGGCAGGTCAAGGTGTACGCGCAGACCCGTGATCGCGCTCGGGCCTTCCAGCGTGGCCACCTTGGTCTCGACGCCGGGAGCCGCCACGATGTTGAGCGACTTCAAGTCCATCTCGCGATTGCCGGGGTGGCTGAGCGTCATGTTGGCCTTATCCAGCGCGGCATTTTGTCCCGGCGTTAAAGTGCGCTTGAACGTTTCCACCTGGGTTCCTTCGGGAAAGGTGCTGTAGGTGAAATGAAAATACATGCCCCATCCGGTATCGGCGACAATCTTGCAGGATTTCTGATAGGGAATCGGAACGAAATTGTTCCAGCCTTTAGAGGCCTCATAGCACAGGGCGGGGCGGTCAAAAGGCGCGGCCTTCCCGCTGAAATAATCCTGAAACGCAAGATCCACGGTCGGTTCCGTAGCACCGTCCAGATAAATGTACACATGTCCGGATTCCGGTCGGGCCGACCAGATCCGCCGGATGCAACCCGGTCCGTTCATCTCGGCCAGTACCATCTTTTCACCCTCTTTGCGGATGAAACCCGTGCCATCACCATTGGCGTCCCACGCCACATATTTGCCGGTGGCTGCATCGTATTGACTCGTCCGATCCCAACTCGACCACTGCGCGCAGGTCTCGCCGGGGGAAGGCAGAACCGCCAACCGCTCCAAGTCCGTGAGTTGTGCGACAAGGTCGGTGAAGCGAACCGTGTCCTGTGCTAAAGCCAAACCCTGAACCGTCAGGGACAAGAGGGACGCCAATAGAAAACGTTTCATGATCGTTTCTCCTTATGGTTAGTCAGTGTACAATCCGGAACGAAATCTGTCAAGCCTCTTTTCAACACAGTGCCGATTTTGTAACGCAGGCATCTTGCCTGCAAACCCGGCAGGGACGATGCTTGCGTTACGAGCCTCCGGTTTCTTTTGGTTGCCTCAATCTTTGGCATTCCTTGACACAGCCTCGCGGTTGTGTTACTACCTCGTTGGAGGAGACGTTTATGAAGGCTTGCTTTGTCAGAGGTCGGTTCAGGAGGCGTGTATGCCTTCGTTAGACCGGCGGCTTCGGCTTGAACTGCAGCGGCGCGTGCGGCAGGCGCACAAAGGTTTGGCGCACGGCAGGCAGCACGCGCGCAATGGTGCCCGTGTAGCACGCCCGCAGGAGGATGGAGCC
>CAIZGN010000522.1 GCA_903932505.1 Candidatus Hydrogenedentota bacterium | reverse complement strand
CTCCATGGGAGATGAATTTTGATGGCATCCAGAGTTCGGTCCGAGCCCGAACTCCATGAGTAGAAGTTAGCATCCACCAAACGTCAGTAGTGTCCGGTTAAATGGGTATCGATTCGTTGTAAAGCCAATACTGGCGCGGCTTTTGGGCCGATTTTGCTTGGTGCCGATTTGAACTTTGAATCCACGTTTTTGTGTAGTTTCCCTCCGGTGATATTCCCCGGGGTGATTCATGAACGTTGGCAAGACGCTGTTTGCGCAATTGATGGAGTTCGTTCCGTGGACAAGTTTTACGCGCATTGTGGAACGTTACTCGGGCAATGCCGGGGTTCGTCGCATGAACTGCGCCGAACAGTTTCGCGTCATGGCATTTGCGCAATTGACCTGGCGCGAGAGTTTGCGCGACATCGAGGTTACGCTCGGCGCCAATTCCAGCAGGCTCTACGCGATGGGATTGCGTCACTCGATTCACCGCTCCACCTTGGCCGATGCCAACGATCTGCGAGATTGGCATATTTGGTCGGATCTGTCGGCTGTGCTCATTCGGCGCGCCCGCAAGCTCTACCACGACGAAGATCTGGGACTGGATTTGACCAATACGGTCTACGCGTTGGATGCCACGACCATCGACCTTTGCTTGAGCTTGTTCGACTGGGCACCATTTCGTACCACCAAGGCGGCGGTCAAGTTGCACACGTTGCTGGATCTGCGTGGCGCCATTCCAGCCTTTATCCACATCAGCGACGGCAAGATGCACGAGGTCAATGTACTCGACCTCCTGGGTATCGAGGCAGGGGCCTTTTACATCATGGATCGGGGCTATCTGGATTTCGCCCGACTCTACAAATTGCATCAGGCGAGCGCCTTCTTCGTCACACGTGCCAAGCGCGGCATGGACGCCAGGCGCGTGTACTCCGCCCCCACCGACAGGGCCGCTGGCGTGATCTGCGATCAGGCCATTGCGATGAACGGCTTCTATATTTCCAAGGACTACCCCGAGCATTTGCGGCGCATCCGTTTCAAAGACCCAACTACGGGCAAGAACTTGGTATTCCTCACCAACAACACGATCTTGCCCGCATTGACCATCGCAGCGCTGTACAAGAATCGTTGGCAGGTAGAGTTGTTCTTCAAATGGATCAAGCAACATTTGCGAATCAAGAAATTCCTGGGCACAAGCGAGAACGCGGTGAAGACGCAAATCTGGTGCGCCGTATCCACCTATGTACTCATCGCTATCGTCAAAAAGGAACTTCAACTCAATGCCTCGCTATACACGTTGCTGCAAATTCTTTCCGTATCGGTCTTCGAGAAAATACAAATCTCTAATGCGTTCCAGCCCCTCGAAGACTCTGAAAATCAATCAAATATCCACAACCAATTGAACTTGTTCGAAATTTAACCGGACACTACTGAAAAAATATGTAACATCTGTAACGGGTTTGTAAGTTTGTAACGACTGGGCAGTTCCTGCCAACAAGGGAGACTACGCGATGAAATATGTCGGATGCCACCTAACCAGAATTCTCCAAGGCGTTGCCTTGGCGTTGGGTCTGGCCTTTCTCAACCAGGGTGCGGTTGCGGCCGGCCCGGGTGCGGAGGTTTGCGCGAATTGCCATACGGCGCCTGCGGCGGCCTACGCGGCGTCGGTACACGGCCAGAAAAGCAATCACCGCGGGCCTGCCAATGCGGGGGAGTGCTCCTCGTGTCACGGCGACGGCACTGCCCACGTTAATGCGGGCGGTGGTCGGGGTGTGGGTGGTATCAAGAACCCGGGGGGCAAGACGATGGACTCCGAGGATAAGAATGCGATTTGCATGACCTGCCACGCCGGGGGCAGCAAGCGCACCCACTGGGAGGGCAGCAAGCACCAGACGCGCGGTACGGCCTGCACCAGCTGCCACACCATGCACCAGCCTGACAAGGTGCTGGCCAAGGTGACGCAGCCGGAAGTTTGTTTCACCTGCCACAAGCAGCAGCGCACCGAGGTCAACCGCACCTTCCGCCATCCGATTCTGGAAGGAAAGGTGTCGTGCTCGGATTGCCACAATCCGCATGGTTCTATTGGCCGGGCGATGATGAAGCGCGACAGCGTGGTCGAGACCTGCTACCAGTGCCATATGGAGAAGCGCGGCCCGTTCGTGCACCCGCATGACCCGGTGACCGAAGATTGCGCGATCTGCCACAACCCGCACGGAACCACGGCCGAGAATATGCTCAAGACGCGCCCGCCGTTCCTGTGCCAAAGCTGCCACACACCGCACGCTGCCATTCAGCCCTTGCTCGCCGGCCAGTCCAGTGCAGCAGGCGTTGCTGGCTGGAATGGCACT
>CAIZGN010000521.1 GCA_903932505.1 Candidatus Hydrogenedentota bacterium | reverse complement strand
GGAATGGCCCTGGTTGCCCATCTGTGTCTGGACTTTATATTCTCGGGCTGCAGCGGCCAATTGCCGCACCTCGTACACGCTGTGTGCGAGGGGTTTCTGCAGATAGATATGCTTGCCCATGCGGATGACCTGCATGCCGATGACCGCGTGGGTATGATCCGGCGTGGCCACGATCACGCCATCGATGTTTTTTGCTTCCGTCTCCAACATCTTGCGGTAGTCTCGGTAGCGCCGGGCGTTGGGATAGGTTTCAAAGACCTTTGCCGCGTGTACGTCATCGATATCGCAAAGGGCCACGATGTTCTCTGTGTTGCACGCCTCGAGGTTGGCGCGGCCCATCCCCCCTATGCCAATTCCAGCCAGGTTCAGCTTCTGGTTCGGGGACAGGACGCCGGGGATAACCCTGGCGGTGTTCATCTTGGTGGTGCAACCGGAAAGCACCACGCCCGCGCCGGCGGCCGCCAAAAAAGATCGTCTGGTCAGTGATTTCATATCATGTTTTCCTTAGTTGATGGGATATCTGAGCAACTCTTTAGCGGGAGGCACTTCGCAGGAAGCGTTCATTCCACCGGGCAACATCCCCCGGTGCTAAGCACATGCTAAGTCCGGTTGATGCAGTGGTTATTTGAGTAGATTCGGTCCGCCTTTCCAGGTGGTCTCGTCCATGAGCATCTTGATGAACAGACCGCCAATGACGGGGCGGGCCTGAAATCCCACTTTCTTTGCGGATACGGTGTCGTACCAGTCAGACAGGGGCACGCGGTCGGGCGTTTCATTGACGAAACGATAGGCGGGGGCCAACAGGGTGTCGAAGTCTTCTCGGCGTTCGGCCAGGGAGGCCGACCAGAAAAGCCAATCAAGCTTGGTATAGGTCTTGCGGTTGTCCAGTGGCACGCCATAGGCGTTCTGAACCTTCTTGTAGTAGGCCACTTCCTTTTGCGCGACCTCCGGCGGGAAAACATGTAGGCCCAAGATGGTGTCCCACACGAGATTGTATTTCTGACTCCAGGTGCCGGGTGCGTCGAAGGCGAGTCGGTAATGGTCGCCATCATCCGCCATGGATACCCATTTCGTGGCCATGGATTGCGCGAGCGTTTTGTAGCGTGCGGCGACATCGGGTTGCGCGGCGGTCTCACACAATTGCGCATAAGCGCCCAACGCAAGAATCGCCTTGATGGACAGGTTCGCGTTGTGGGCCAAGTGACCCGCGAAATCGTCGGTGCACAACTGATTCTCGGGGTCGAGCCCCTTCTTCTCCAAGTACTCGGCCCAGCGCGTAATCACCGGCCAATAGGTTTGCGAGAAGGCAGTGTTACCGTCTGCCTTGGCAATACCGGCTAGAACCAGCAACATGTTGGCACTTTCCTCGACCGGCATCTGGTTCTCTTCGGTCTTTTCTCCGCCACCGTAGACCTGACCGTTAGCCTTGGGATAGGTGCCGAGATCGTGCGGCGCGAAAGACCAGGGCCAGCGCGGTGAAGCAGCGTAGTCCAGCACGGGTTTCATCTGCGCTTTGAGCAAAGCGGTGTTGAGATAGAGAAAAATGGGGGCGGCTGGATAAATGACATCGACCGTGCTGATGCAGCCGTTGCTGAAATTCTCTTTGGCGAACATGAGGGGATTGCCCTGGGCATCGGCCACGATTTTTTGGGCGGCGAAGGAATGGCGATAGGCCAGCACGGCCATACGTTCGTACAAGGAGCCACCGGCTTGATCGAGGGCTTTGGACAACTTGCCATCAAACTCTGCGCACTTGATGCGTAAGAAAGGATATTCCTTCTCTGCGGTTTCCAGCAGCTGCTCGGCGGTCATGCCCTGACGCCGCCAATAGGGGCGGAGGCGCTGATTCATGAGTTCGATGGAATAGCCATCATCGTAGGCGATGGAGAGGTGGCGCGACACAGAGTCTTGCTGCACCTTGCCGAGATCGAACGCCAGTGCCAGCACGGGCCAATCCTTGTTGGCAGGACGGGGCATCTTGGTGTCGTCTTTTTCCGGCAGCAGGCCCGATTTCAGGAACCCGCCGCGTGCGGCCTGGTCGCCCGCCACAACAGCCGACAAGCCCGAATCTTGCGGCGTGGCGAGATAGGCATAGCCCCAATCAATCCGGCGGTCATCGCCGTGTTTTTCAAGCACCTCCTGTTTTTCTGTGCCAATTTTGAGGGCGACCATGCCGGGAACTTGTGCCCTCCCCCACTCGACTTTCTGGTCGGGCTTGTCCACAGCCCACTCGCCGGTAATATCGAAATATAGGCGCACGGTATGGGGCTGTCCATCGTAGGATTTCGCGTCGAGCGTAACGTAGGTCAGTGGTCGGGATAAGACGTCCAGAGCATCCGGCAGGGCGGGTGAAAGGAAGTTTAGCCACAGTTCGACTCCTGCCGCCTCGAAGCGATAGGCTGTGGCGGTTGCGGTGAGATCCATGGAAACCTGTTTCATTGCGGGTGCCTCTGCGGGCTGTTCCCCGGCGAAACGGTAGGTTTTTCCGTCGATTTGCGCCATGCCACACATCGCCTGGATGGCCCCAGTCCAGTGTCGGCTCCAAGTCTGGGTCAATTCATCAGAAATCGACCACACGCTGAGATAAGGGTCGTGTGCGACTAGGGGAATCGCCGGTGGGCGAAATGGTAGGGCGTCCCCGGCGTAGGCCGGTCCGCAGGTGAGGACAAAGAGCACACAGGAAGCAGCGCGGCAAAGCAGTTTCATTCATCGTCTCCTGATTCGTCATGGTCTACGTTGTAGGGGGCATGGAGCTTGAGCGATTATACCCGAGGCTTCGGGGGAAAGACGATTTTGGCGGGGGGGCAAGGGCAGACAGGAAGGTCTGCCCCACGGTGGGGGTGGATGATGGTTCTATTTGGCTTTTGAATGATGAAACCGTGTACGCTGTGTCGGGGCTGAAAACTTGTCTCTTGAGGAGAAAAATGATGGTGCTGCGTCGGCGTATTTGTTTTTTGGCTCTTGGCGTTTGCTTGTTGTCCGCCGGTCGGGGTGTTTGTGAAAGCCCGGCCTCGACACCAGTCGCGGCTATCGTGGAGGTGAAGAATGACCTGATTTTGCTGCGTTTGGATCCCTCGCAGGAGGGTGCGGTATCGGGATTCACGGTATTGGCGACGGGAAGCAATCTGGTGGGTGCGGAAGGGCTTTTCATGGAGGGTTTCGGGGTCGCCAATCCGTATGTACCGAACCGGCGCTTGAATGCGTGGTGGGATCGGAGCAACGAGACGCAGGATCGACAAAGTTATCGCTATTCGTATGACTGCGACGGGGGAAATATCGCGGGTTTGCATGTGGAGCGGATATTGGAGGTTTTTCCGGGCACATCGCTTGTACACATGACTTGGCGCGTCTCGAACAAGGGGGAACAGCGGCAATGGCTTTCGCCTTGGGTTCGGTTTCCGGTGAAGGGGGGCGGACCGGATATGCGGGTGGACATTCCCACGCTGGACGGGATTGTACAAGCGAAGCGCGCGGCTTATTGGGCCGCTTCGCGCAACTGGGTGGCCGCCACGGATCCGGTGAAGAAGGAAACCCTCTTTGCGGTGTTTCGCGCGGACCATCTGCACTCGGTTTTGTCGTTCAGTGGACGCCCGGGGGATCAGGGCTTTCAAGTGGCGTTGGTGCCCCGGCTGATTGAACCGGGCACCACCTGGGAGACGGCTTATGAGGTGGGCGCGGTGCGCGGTCTATCACACGTGGACTTTGCGGGCGGGGGGCTTGTGGGGCAAATCGACCTCGCGGCGGGAAAACTCACGCTGCTTCTGGCTTCCGTGAAGCCGATGGACGGGGTACAGATCCACGCGAAAATCGTGTCGGCTGATGGGAAAAGCACGGCGTTGCCCGGCAAGCAATTCAACGTGGAGCCCGAGCAGTTGGCGCGTTGCACCTATGACTGGGTGCCGCCCGCGCATGGTGCATATCGCTTCGTGGGGGAATTGCGCAAGAATGGGAAGCCTATGGCCTTGGGGGCGGACATGGGCGCGCCGGGGGGGAAGTTCGATACTCAGTTTGTGGTAGGGGAAGCGACGCCGCGTTCCATGCCGTCCTGGACGCAGGCAGCGCACAGCTTGGATCGTGGGAAACGCCGTTTGGTGCGCCCTCTGGCGGCGCGCGGCCCGGTCCCGATGTGGTTTGAATCGGGTCTGGAAAAGGTTTTTTCGGAGGATGATGTTGAGGCGGCGCAGACGGTGGAACCGGCGGTGCACCTCACCTTGGCACGCAACGAGCGTGAATCGTTTCAGTTGGCACTCCGACCAACCGCCGATATGAAGCACGTGCAGGTGCAGTGGTCCGAATTGACGCACGCGGAAGGCTTGGGGCAAATACCGGCCTCTGATGTGGCGTGTTATGTGGAGAACTATCTGGATGTGCGGGTGCCCAGTCATTTCGAGGGGCCGACGGGCTTCTGGCCGGATTTGTTGCAGCCCTATGCGCCCTTCCCTGTTCGGGCGGGACTCACAACACCGCTATGGTTTACGGTGTACGCTCGGCCGGAAACGCCTCCGGGCACGTACTCGGGGCGCATTGAAATCAGCGGGGATGGGCTTGAGCCCACGGAACTAACTGTCGAAGTGAAGGTGCGCGGATTTGTGTTGCCTGCGCGTGCGGCGCTGAAAACGGACTTTTCGGTGGATAAGGAGACAGCGCTTTCGGGGGTGCGTTTTGCTTCCACAGGCGTTGCGGCAGCGGCTCCGCCCGACACGGGGCAATTGCTGCGAGCTTATCTCGACAATGCGTTCGAACATCGTGTGACCCTCCGCGATCCGTCCATGTTTCCGAAAGAGGATGCCGCGCTGAGCGTTCTTGAGCAGCGTTTGGCGCAGGACACGCTGAGTCGGGCCACCACGGTGGCGGTTCCGCCGCCCTTTCTGGATGCGCCCGACCGGCTTGCGCGATTGCGGGCCTTGTGCCAGGGACCGACAACCTTGCCGACCCTCTTTGTGCCGCTTGCGGAGAATCCGGAGGAGTCCGCGTGGAGCGCCCTGCTGGATTCCACTCAGCGCTGGAAGAACGATGCCCCCTGGCTTCCGCTGATGACGACGACGCGCGGCCTGCGACCCTTCCTCGCGCAGACGGTGGGGATCTGGGGGGTGCATCTCCCCGTGTTTGACACGCCATCCGGCGAGGATCTTCGCGCGGCCATCCAGCAAGGGAAGGAAGTGTGGGGTGAACTCGGGCCTCTCCCCCCCCGCCCTTATGCCAACTTCTTCCTGGATTCGGAGGGTATTGACCATCGTGTCCTGTTCTGGCAGCTTTGGGGCCTAGGCGTTCGCGGGCTGCACTACCCCAGCATCAACGCCGTGCCGGAGGGGAACAATCCGCTGTATAGTCTGCTCGACACTGTGCCGGTGAACGGAGACTGCATGCTGGTCTATCCTGGCCCGACGGGGCCTTTGAACTCGGTGCGCTGGGAAATTATCCGCGACGGGATTGAGGATTACGACTATCTGGCGCTTCTTCGAGACCGGCGTCGGAAACTGATCGAGCGTGGCGGACAGGAAAATGCGGTTAAGCGATTGGACAATGTGTTTGACCTCAAGAGCGTGTTCACCAGTCTTTCCCAGTTCGATCACAGTCCGTCGGCTTTGCTGGCCAAGCGCGAGCAAATCGGTGCAATGATCGACGAAGTGGACAAGGTTTTGAAGTAAACCTGAGCAATACGGGAGTATAGGCATGACGCCAGTTTTGTTTTCGGTAAGTTATGCGGGATTTTGGGGACAGGCCTGCTTGGACACGCACGGCTTTCTGAAGAAAGCGGCCCGACTGGGATATCCGGCCGTTGAACTGATGGCGAAGCGGCCGCATCTTTCCCCACTCGACACCCGTGAAGCATCTGCCGTTCGTCTTCGCGCTGAGGCCGATGCGCTTGGTATCGAGATTGCCACGATGGCTGGGTACACGGATTTTACAGGTGGACAATCGGCCCCCGAGGTTCCGTGGATTGAGATGCAGGTTGCGTATGTACGACAGCTGGCGT
>CAIZGN010000520.1 GCA_903932505.1 Candidatus Hydrogenedentota bacterium | reverse complement strand
TACAGGGCGGTCGCTTCGCCTTCGGCCGTGGCGTTTGTCGCGACGATGACCTCCTGGATATCGTCCTCGCGGATACGCTGCATGAGCGAGTCGATTCGAAGTTCGTCGGGACCAATGCCTTCGAGGGGGTTGAGCGCGCCATGCAGGACATGGTAGATCCCGCGATAGCTCCCGCCTTTTTCAATGGCCATGGCACCGGAAGGGCGCTCGACCACGCAGAGCACCCGGCGTTCCCGTCTTGGGTCGGCGCAGATGGGGCAGGGGTCAGTTTCGGTGAGGTTGCGGCATCGGCCGCAGTGGCCGATGCGTGCCCGTGCCTCGGTGATGGCCTCGCTCAGGCGACGGGCTTCTTCTTCCGGAGCACCGAGGAGGTACAGCGCCATGCGTTCGGCAGACCGCTTGCCGACACTGGGCAAACAGCGGAACGCTTCGACGAGCCGCTCCAAGGTGGGCGCGTTAAGCAGCATGTGGCAACCCCGTTCAGTCGCGGCCGATGGCCGCAGTCCATTCCCGCCGTTTTTCGGTCCATTCCCTCAGCGCGTCCTCGCGTGAGAGGATGTCCAGCCGGTCGGGGAATACCCGGCCCTCGAGATGATCATACTCGTGTTGGATGATGCGAGCGACAAAGCCCTCAGCAATAAAATCGAGTGGGTCACCGAATTCGTCAAAGGCTTTGACACGAATCTTCGTGGCCCGCGTGACTTGCCCGAAGACGCGCGGCAGGCTGAGACATCCTTCTTCCCCGGCCTCGCGCCCTTCAAAGTCGAACAACTCAGGGTTCACCAAGCACATTTCCTCGCCATCGGGCGGCCCCAGCACGAGTATTCGTTTGGAAATGCCCACTTGCGGCCCGGCCAGTCCCACACCTTCATAGGCGTACATGGTTTCAAACAGGTCCTCCGCCAATTCAGCGACTTCGGGGCCGATTTCAGTATAGGGTTCCGCCACCTGCGTGAGGGGCGGATCGGGGTATAAAACAACATCACGCACAGCCATAAGCACACTCCTTGGAACATGATCCTATCATATGGATTCCCTTCCCGGCGAATTTGACGTTTTGCATCCGGTGGGGGATCCAGCTTATAATACCCAACATTAAAGGGGCTAACGCGAATTCCCTTCTTTATTCCACACGAGTGATCCATGAAAGTTACCGACGCCAAATTCATCAAGAGCGCGCTGAAGCCCACCGATTACCCGAAGGATCGGCGCCCTGAAATCGCATTTACCGGACGTTCCAACGTCGGAAAATCGAGCTTGCTCAACACGCTGGTGGGCCGCAAGGATCTTGCCAAGACCAGCGGTACGCCGGGCAAGACCCAGACCATTAATTTTTTCGAGATTAATGCCCAGTTTTACTTCGTCGATTTGCCGGGCTATGGCTTTGCGAAGGTGCCACTGGCCATGAAGAACGCATGGAATCGGGTTATGGTCGCCTATCTTCGGGAACGCGAGCCCTTGCGGCTTGCGATAGCCTTGGTGGATTCACGCCATGAACCAGCCGCCCATGATATCCACATGCTGGAATTGCTCGAAGAGGCGCAGAAGCCGACGGTCATCGTTGCCACCAAATTTGATAAACTGAAACCCGGAGAGCGCAAGCAGAGTATTGACCGCATCCGGAAGACGCTTGAACTCACCCCGGACGCTGTGGTGGTGCCTTTTTCCAGCGAAACCAAGCAAGGGGTGCGGGAACTTTGGAGCGTGATTGCTGAGGTGCTGAACGCCTAGGGGAGGTTGGTATGTCTTCGTCGGAAGAGGAACGGAGTCGCAAGCATGTGCTCCGACATGAGTGCAAGATCCGCGTTGAAATGCTCATCCGGTGTCTTTCAAAGAACACCGGTGAAATATCCGACAACTGGGTGCCCATCAAGGCAGGTCTGCTCGACCTGCACAAAAACGCCGCTCACCTGCACGCCAAAGAGCCATTTCAAGAGAATCAGGAATTGCGCCTCGCCATTGGCTTTCCCACAGGCGTGATTGTCAAGGTCTCAGGGCTGGCGTACGTCTCCAAGTTTATCCCAAAACGAGAATTCTACGGGGTTGAGGTGCGCTTCATGGCCATGAGCGATACCGACCGAACCCGGCTGGAGTATTTCCTGAATTCCTTGGGATAGGACAACCATCCTCTTGACCTGATGGGGAGGAATGGCCGTTTTTTATCCACTTTTACTTGGGGCTGACATGTGATATACTCTTGACGACCACAATATATGGTGTTAGGAGTCCAGCAGTATGAATGGTTTGAAGCGCAAAGTGCATTTTGTCGGTGTGGGTGGGATCGGCATGAGCGGGCTTGCCGAAATTCTGCTCAATCTGGACTACGACGTCTCCGGCACCGATTTGCACGCCTCGGATATCACGCGCCGTCTGGAAACCTATGGATTGACCTTTTCTGAGGGGCATGATGCGGCGCACGTAGGGGATGCGGGGATTCTGGTGATTTCGGCGGCGGTGAGCAACGACAACCCCGAAGTACAGGAAGCCAAGGGGCGGGGCATTCCCGTGATTCACCGCAGCGACCTACTGGCCGACCTCATGCGTATCAAACCGCACGCGGTGGCCGTGGGCGGTACGCATGGCAAGACCACGACCACCTCGATGATCAGCGCATTTCTTGATCGTGCGAATATCGGGGCCACGAGCATTGTGGGCGGTATTCTCCATCGCAGCGGGACAAATGCGCGCTGGGGTGCAGGTGACTATCTGGTGGCCGAGGCCGATGAACACGACGGTTCGTTTTTGCGTCTGCATCCCACCATCGCCGTGGTGACCAATATTGACGCGGAGCATCTAGAGTACTACGGCACCATTGACCGCATTCAGCGGGCGTTTACGGACTTTTGCAACGGGGTTCCCTTCTACGGGTATTCGATCGTTTGCGGTGATGATCCGCACGCGCGCGAGATTCTGAAGGACATCGAAAGCGTCTGCATTACCTACGGGCTTGAGGACAATGTTTCCCTGCAGGCGGTGGGGTATGAACTCGTATTGCCAAAGGGGAAAGAAGGTCCCTCGCTGGAGCATCTTGCCCTTGCGCACACCCGTTTTGACGTCGTGAGCCACGATGCGCGACTGGGACAGACCGGCCTGCTGGGCACTCTCGAAATCAACGCCCTGGGGCTACACAACGTTCGCAACGCACTCGCAGCGTGCGCCGTTGGCATCTGCCTCGGCATGCGCTTTGGATTGATTGCCGAGGGCCTGCGCTTGTTTGACGGGGTTCGCCGTCGTCTGCAGGTCTGCGGGTCGGTGGACGGGGTTGTCGTCATCGAGGATTATGCGCACCATCCCACCGAAATCGAGAGCACGCTGGAGGCGGTGCGCTGGATGAAACCCAAGCGCATCGTGTGTGTGTTTCAGCCGCATCTGTACAGCCGAACCAAGTTTTTCTGCGAAGAATTCGCGCGGGTGCTGGCCACGGCGGACATGGCCATGGTCACCGATATCTATCCATCGCGGGAGGCACCCATGCCCGGCGTGGATTCGGGGTTGATTGTGGATGCGGCGGTGAAACACGGGGCCGGACAGGTGAGTCTGGTGCGCGACATGCACGCGGCACCCGCGAAGCTTGCCAAGGAACTGGGCCCGGGGGACGTTGC
>CAIZGN010000519.1 GCA_903932505.1 Candidatus Hydrogenedentota bacterium | reverse complement strand
TCGGGACTGGATACCACCACACACGATCCTTCAATGTGCGCCTGCGCCCACACAAAATGCCGATCCTCTCCCGCAATGGCAAAGCCCGCGAGCGGCTTCTTGTCCGTTGCCGCCAGCCCGCGATCCACGTTGGTGAAATGAAGACAGATCGCTGCACCCTCCATGCTCATGCGCTCATACATCGGTCCCCAACCTGTCACTTCCTCACGATAGGTCATCCGCAATGCGGCCAGGGCGAGTCGGCGCCCGACGTCCTGCTTGTTGCGGGGGTGAATGTTGGCGGGATCCCCGATATCCACCGCCGTGGCCATGGCCGTATTGGGCAGCGAGAGCGCGGCGGTCTGTGCTTCCCGCAATTCGGCCACGATATCCTCGACAGGCTCTGGGTTCGGCTTCATGAATCCCGCCAGTTGCACGAACAGGAACGGGAACGCTCCCTGATTCCAGCGGGTGCGCCAATCTTTGATCATGGCCGGGAAAAGGGTGCTGTATTCCGCCGCGCGACCCACATTGCCTTCGCCTTGATACCAGATGGCACCGCGCAGGGCATAAGGGATGACCGGCGCAATCATGCCGTTGTACAGGACAGTTGGGATGCGGGGATTCCCCTCCATCAGCGGGCCCACGGGTTTGGGTGGCAGTGCCGCCAGGTCGACCCCGGGCTTGCAGACCCAAGACTTGGCCAAGGAGATTGACTCATTGGGCGCATCGGCCCGGCGCAGCCAAAGATCCTTCGCCGCACCGCAGAGTCCACCCTTCCCCCCCACATCAAACACCCGCACCACAATAACGTTGCTTCCCGCATGAACCCCGCTGGCGGGCACCTCATAGACTTTGGGGATGGTCCATCCCGCAGTTTCCTCGAAGCGCCCGACCTCGACGCCGTTCACATAGGCCCGGTGCATGTCGTTAATGGCGCAAAGTCCCAGTTGCAGCGGATGCCCCGCCCAAGCCGCTGGAATGTCCACGCTCGTACGGAACCACACCGCACCATCCAGATTGCCCAGCGCGGTGTTCTCCCAATGATCCGGAACCTTCATCTCCAGCCAATCCTGCGTATTGAGTTCTGGCGCGGCCCATGTGGGCTTGCCCGCAGTCTGTCCCGCATCCCGGCTTTCCAACAGGCCCGTCCAGTCCGCCAATTGCCGTTCGTAGGCGGGAATCTTTTTCCGCGCCGCTTCCACTTCGCCGGGCATCGTCTTCATGCGCTCGGCAAAGGTGGGCAAGGTGGCCAAGACCTCCGCACTCGTCCAAGCCTCCGCCGGAGAACCACCCCACGAACTGTGAATGAGTCCAACCGGCACTTTCAGGCGTTCCTGAAGGTCGCGACCGAAGAAAAAGCCCACGGCGGAGAAAGGCGGTGCCGTGTCTGGCGTGCAGGCAACCCACGCCGTCTTGGCGAAGTCCTCCTTTGCCGAAAAACTCGTCACCGAGGGCACGGTGAAGAGCCGCAAGGTCGGAAGGTTCGCGGCGGCGGTTTCCTTCTCAACGTTGTATACCGCCTCCGGGCCGGGCTGGAGGTTCATGGCCATGTTCGATTGCCCGGAGCACAACCACACCTCCCCGAGCAGCACATCCGAGAATTGGACGGTTTCCTTGCCGGACACCTCCATCGTGTGGGGACCGCCTGCGGGCATGGCGGGCATCCGAAGCATCCACTTTCCATGCGCATCAACCAGGGTCCTTTTCGTGTGCCCCCCCAGCGACACGGTGATGCTGCCACCCGGGGTGCCCCAACCCCACACCGGTATCGGGCGCTCCCGCTGAAGCACCATGTGGTCGGAGAACATGGGGGGCACGCGCAGGTCTCCCGCAGGTGCGGCAGAGCGCGAGGCAGACTGGCAACCCGTCGCAAAGGCGGCGAGGATAAGCATGATGGCGACGCAACGAAGGTGGCGCATGGGATTTCCTTTCTCAGGGTCTTCGCTAGAATTACCGGGTATGTAGAAGGCTAATTTTACTTTTTTTGGGCGTAGGAGGTCTATCAATCCGATGAGTGCGTCAATCTTGGGTGGCATCGAGCTGCCCTTTGGCTTGCCAATAAGCATCCAAAGGATGAACCGGAAGCACGTTGATACAATACTCAATTGAACCCAATAACACAAGGGGTTTGTGTTTGGCAAGGCCTATTAGGCTGCGGCTGACCGGGAATGCATCGGGATGCCTGTGCGGGCGCGATACGCCTTTGACCGATGCCACCGGACAGAGCAAGGCTCGCGTTGTTTCTGGCAAGAAAAAATCAATAGTTTATCTATTTTGATTACATATTTTCATAATCTGTACTTTGTCAACATCTAAGACAAAATGTACGCCCATTTGGTTAACATTTGTAAGAGGTTTTGGTGTCGTAACTTATAATAATACGAAAATATAGATCTTGAATTTTGTCCATTTGGCATGAATTCTGCACCCTATTTTGCGGGCCGGGATGTCGTGATGTGTGTTTTCCAGTGCGTACTTGAGCAAACAGAGAAAGGGAAAGCGCCATGAAGACGCGATTTAATGGACCAGGGAACGCTCTGTGGAGTGCGGAGAATCCGCAAGAATCTTCAACAACAGAAGCGACAAGAACGACAACCGCACGGAACCTTGCATTCCGACGCGGAACGGTGGCGATGGCCGTGATTTTGGCGGTCGTGCTGGCGGTTCACTTCGGGGCCGCCGCCGAAGGCGCCACACTCGCGAGTGACAAGGGCGACTATGCGCCGGGGGAAACAGTCATCCTTTCCGGGGTCGGCTTCGCTGCGGGAGAAACCATCGACCTCAGTATCAGCATCGACGACCCTGCATCTTTTCTGCACATCACGGACTATACCTGGGTCAGGTTTACCGCCGATGCTCAGGGTGGATTTGAGGCCACATACGTCGTTCCCGCAGAAGCGCAGGGGATGACGCTGACAGCAACTGCGCTGGGGATATCTTCTGCCAGAATCGCCAGCGCGACCTTCACGGATGGCGTAGTCATAACTGTTAGGGTTTTGTCACTTCTCGCAGAGGGTAATCTGGTAACTCTAACTCTAAGTGTCAGTGCGCTTGATAACTGGGGCAAACCGTACTACGTTGAGTCGGTTCGGGCTATTTTCCGTGACACGAACGCCATTGAGGCAGATGAGGAAATGATTCTGACTTGCCCGACGGGATTTGAATGGTCGGCTACGCTGCCGATGGCCTGCCAGACCAAATATTATCTGAGTAGCGTTTATGTAAAGATTTTTTCTGCCGTGGCGGAGCAACGGGTGACCCCCGAGAAGAAGATGGCTGTGGAAACAGCGGAGTGCCCGCCCAAACCAATCTGTCCTACGAACACCGCGCCCGGGAATAACGCATCGAATAAGGATTTCGGACAGGTTGAGGGATGCTTGACCGGCGGGTCTCTTGAATACACCGCGCCCCTCGAAAACAACTATTTCTGGGACATGAAGCCCGCGGATCCAGATGGGGACCCGGTAACGCTGACGATGAGCGCCGAGAGTGTTACGTTCGTGGGGCCAGGCAACGCCGATGTGGTGGTGACACTTACAGTTACCGATGACCCCAGCGCACGAAATCTTCCCGGCTGCGAACCACTCGTCCCCTTAAGCACGTCGGTGGAGGCGCATGTGACTGCACAAGTCATTTACAAATGGCTCGGCTTCACCAAGCCTCTCACCGAGGGTGTATCTACGATTGTGAAACTGGGCAGCTCCGTGCCAGTGAAATTCAACCTTTCAGACTGCAGTGGCACCGCGATCTCCGGGCCGACGGGCCATTACATCCTGGTACAGGAAGGCCAATCCGCTGCGCCAAATGGCGAACCCACAGTCTCGGATAGTGGCGCGAGCAACGACAACACGTCGCTCTTCCGGTACAGCGGGACTGCGGACGCTGACGGGACGTGGATCTACAATCTTAAGACGAAGCTTGGCTCCGTCGAATTTACAGGTTCCCCAATGCCAGGCACCACCTATACGATTTGGGCGTGTCTCCTCGACGGCACATCGCACCCGATTAACATAAGCCTCAAAAAGTAGGTTAGATGACGCATAAATCCCGTACAGACTTCGCCCGGTCTATCCTTCTTCCTTGAGGATTTCAAGAATTCTCAGCGCGTCTTTCATATAATGCTCGGCGTTGGGCGCGGCCACACTTAGGGTGGGCTTGTCCACGATGTCAATGAGAATGTGAGAGCCAAGCGCATGGCGAAGTCGGTTCTGGGTATTCCGGTTGAGCCGCTGCGGGGTGTCGAATTCGATGCGAATTCGCCCCTGCGTGGCCGCCAGGGTCTTGATGCCGCAATCGGCCGCGGAGGCGCGCACCCGCATGACGTCGAGCAGACGCTTGACCGGGCCGGGCGGCGCGCCAAAACGGTCGCGAAGCTCGGCCTGAATCTCTTCAACCTCCTCCACGCTTTGCACATTGGCGATGCGCCGGTACAGGGTCATTTTCTGTTGTCCGACGGCCACATAGGCATCGGGGATATGCGCGTCGGCGGCAATGTCGAAAGGTGGCAGCGAACGGCGGCGCACCGGCTCGCCCTTGAGTTCACACACCGCCTCTTCGATGAGTTCCCGGTAGGTTTCGTATCCCACCGTCTCGATATGCCCGCTCTGGTCCGCGCCGAGCAGGTCGCCCGCCCCACGAATCTCGAGGTCGCGCATGGCAATCCGAAATCCGGATCCAAGCGCGGAGAAATCCTGAAGGGCCTGCAGTCGCAGTTGCGCCTCTTCGGTGAGCGTCTGGTTGGCGGGCACCAGCAGATAGGCGAAGGCCCGGTTCTTGTAACGACCCACCCGGCCGCGAATCTGGTACAGCTCGGACAGGCCGAACATGTCGCCCCGGTCAATGATGATGGTGTTGGCGTTGGGGATGTCGATGCCGGAACCGATGATCGTGGTGCAGACGAGAATATCGACTTTCTTGTCGATGAAGTCCGACATGACCTCCTCAAGCTCGTGCTTGTGCATCTGCCCGTGGGCGACGGCGATGCGTGCGCGCGGCACGATGTTCTGGAGGTGCGCGGCCATCTTGGTGATGGTCTGCACACGGTTGTGCAGGAAGAAAATCTGCCCCTCACGGCCGAGCTCTCGTTCAATGGCCTCCCGGATGAGGCTGTCGTCCCAAGGCTCGATGCAGGTGTGAATGGGAAGGCGGTCATTGGGAGCGGTACTGATCACACTCATATCACGCACGCCAATGAGCGAGAAATGAAGCGTGCGCGGGATCGGCGTCGCGGAGAGGGTGAGCACGTCGATATGATGCCGAAGCGTCTTGAGGCGTTCCTTTTGCTCGACGCCAAAACGCTGTTCCTCGTCGATAATGAGAAGGCCGAGCTCCTTGAAATGAACATCCTTTGACGTGACGCGGTGTGTGCCAATCAGGATATCAACCTCGCCGGATTTGCACCGTTCGATAGTCTCGCGCTGTTGGCGATCCGTGCGAAAACGGTTGAGCAATTCAATGCGAACCGGGAAATCGGCCATGCGCTCGCGGAAGGTGCTGTAGTGCTGCTGGGTGAGCACCGTGGTGGGTGCCAGAACGACCGCCTGCTTGCCGTCCATGACGCACTTGAACGCCGCACGCAGGGCGACCTCCGTCTTGCCATAGCCCACGTCGCCGCAGAGCAGGCGGTCCATGGGGCGGGCGGATTCCATGTCGCGCTTCACGTCGGTAATGGCCCGGGCCTGATCCGGCGTCTCGTCGTACTCGAAGGCCTCCTCGAATTGCTGTTGCCAGGGGGTGTCCGGGCTAAAGGCGTGCCCGTGGCTGTGTGCGCGGACGGAATACAGCCGAATGAGGTCGCCAGCCATTTGTCGCACGGCTTTCTTAACGCGGCCACGGGTACGGGCCCATGAGGCACCGCCCACTTTGTCGACTTTCGGCATGATGCCTTCGCCACCGACAAATTTCTGAACCTGATCAATATGCGTGACGGGCACGTACACCATGTCGCCCGCCGCATATTGAATGGACATGAAGTCCCCGACTTTTCCCTCGAAACGCTTGAGCCCGTGATAGCGACCGATACCGTGCACCCGGTGGACAATATAGTCCCCCGCCTTGAGGTCACTGAACTGGGTAATGGTGGCCCCGGCCTCAAAACGGCGGCGGGTGCGCCGCATATAGCGACGGCCGAACATTTCGTGCTCGCTGAGCACGGCCAGTTTATCATCGGTGGAGACAAACCCCGCCCGGAGCCGCCCGAGTTCGACGTGCAGGTTAAAACGGTCACCACCAACGCGATACCCGTGCTCCTCAAGCAATTCGTAAAGACGACGACGCTCGCCAGAATTGACGCACAGCAGGCGCACCGTGTAGCCGTCCAGGTCCCAAAGTTCGAGCCGTTTCCAGAAGTCCTCGGCTTTTCCCCCGAAGTTTTCGATGGACTGCGTGGGCATCGTGAAGCGCGGCACCTCAGCGATGCGGGCGAGCCCGACCTGTTCAAGCAGGAGACGGGGAAATTTCTGGAGCTGCTTTTGCGCATCGGGCCAGTCCATGTAGTGCGCCGACTCGCGGAACTGTTCCGAGAGACGCTCCGCCTCTTCAGCAATAGCGAGCGGCTCATCCATGGCGATCAAAGTATTGTCGGAAAAATAATGCGTAATAGGCGAAAGACTCTCGCCCTTGTTACTAATCTGGGTCAGCAGGCCTTTTTCTGAGCGGGGGAGAATCCGCACTTCATCCGCGTTGTCCACGCTGCGCTGGGTTTCCGGCTCGAAACTGCGGATTGACTCAATTTCATCACCGAAGAATTCAATACGGCAGGGCAATTCGCTCGAAATGGGAAAGACATCGACCAAACCACCGCGAACGCTCACCTCACCCCGGTTCTCGACCATCACCTCGCGCTCATAGCCGAGCTTGATCAGACGCTCCAGCAGGGTGTCGAGGTCCATCTCCTCCCCGACCCGCAGGGTGAGGGTGTCACCGGTGAGGCGCTTGCTTCCCGCCACATATTGCAGGAGCGACCGCACAGGCATCACAGCGCACATGGCCTCACCGCGTTCCTTGGCCGCCGCCAGCCGCATGAGCGCGTTCATGCGCTCGGCGACGATATCGTCAGCAGGGTTCATGGTGTCGGAGGGCAGCACCTCCCAGGCGGGAAAGAGGCAGGTGCGCTCCTCTCCGGCAAAAGTGCACAGGTCGTCATGGATGGCCTCGGCCTCCAATCGACCGGCGGCAAGGAGGAGCAGGGGGCGGTTGGCCTCCAAGGCCACCTGCACCGCCACCGCAGCCTTGGCGGAACCCCATAGGCCCACGACTTCGGCCGCATGCGGTTTTTTGCATAGCGCGCGGACGACCGCCTCAAGATTTCGGAGTTTTGGCAGGTTAATGGGCATATCCTGACTTGGCTACGCACAGGCAGACCGGTTGTCGGGTTTCGATTACTGGCGCACACGCGTCCGTTTTCTATCACGCAAGAACCGGACAGGCACTATTATACATGGGTGGCGCAGGGGCAATCACCCCCCGCAAAATATCCGTCTGTCGCGCCTCCGAGTTTGTTGATTCTATCCGCATAAAGGCAGTAAGATGCGATCGTGATGCTTGGGCAATTTATGTGAATATGAAGGTATTGGGTTTTCGAGAGCGCGGTGTCGCAGTGATTTCTGTGTGGCGGCACCCATCGAAGGCGTGCTTTTCACGAATCTGCAATGTATGGAGTGGATAACCGTGAGCGAAAAAGCCATTCAGGCCGTGATCGAAAAGCTGTCGGAAATGTTGGTCTTCTGCGATCCTTCCAATCTTCAGGATCTTGCCTCGGCCCACACCGAATGGCAGAAAGTGGGAGAATGGGCCTCCTCTCGCGGCTATACCCGAACCCATCAGGCCTGCGTTGCCGCCGCCAACCTCATTGAAAACACCATTCTTCAGGAAGGCCCGGAACCGGGCGTGCTGCTTGAACTGCTCAATGCAGGCATGGCCGGGCTTCAGCGCCTTGTGAGGGACGGGGTTAAAGACGAGAGCGTGGACTTCCCGCCCGAGCTGCTCAAGGAGGCCGAAGAGGGCGACCCGTCCCCGTCGCGTTTCGCGGTGAGCCTCCCCGCCCATGTCGACGAATCCATCTTTGAGGAATTCCTGTCGAAACAGGAAGGCGTCCTTGAGGATATGGAAAAGGTCGTCATGGAGTTGGAGGAGCAACTGGATGAGCAGAAACTGGCCGGACTCCGGCGACTCCTGCACACCCTCAAAGGTGAATCCGCCTTGCTGGGCCTATCCGATGTGGAGCATCTCTGTCACTTGGCCGAGGATGGTCTCGCGGCAGTTCCCCCGGCCTTTTCTTCCGACGACCTGCTGGCCCTCAAAGATTGGCTGAAACGGGCCTTCGATTATTATTCGAGCAAGTCCACCGTTCTGGATCCGCCCACATCGCTCCTTGCCCGCTTCTCCAGAGATCAAGCGCCCAAACCTGCTCAATCCTCCCCCCCCCCACCGCCTCCTGCGCCCCCGGCGGCTCCAAAACGCGCTGCCGCACCCCCGAAAGCGAGCGAGAAGCCGTTGGAATTTGAGTCCAAGCCCTTGGAAGCGGATCCGGATCTACTCACTGATTTTGTGGCGGAAGCCATGGAACATCTTGATAATTCAGATGTGCATCTGCTCACCATCGAAACTGAACCCGGAAATCCGGATGCGCTCAACGCGGTATTCCGCGCCTTTCACACCATCAAGGGCGTCGCGGGCTTCTTGGCTCTGGAAGAGATTCAAGCCCTTTCGCACGACACCGAAAACCTCTTGGATGACGCCCGAAAAGGCGGGCGCGTTCTCCAAGGCCCCACCTTGGATCTGGTGTTCGAGTCGGTGGACGTGATGAAACAATGCGTAAGCAATGTCAGCCGGGCGCTTGCCTCCGGTGAACCGCTTGAACTCGTGGATGCCCTGCCGGAGCTGGTTCGCCGGGTTCGCAAGGCGCTCCGAGGTGAATTCGTCCCCTCGACCGTCATCGCCCCGGCACTCGTGCCCAATCAACGCTTGGGCGAGGCTCTTGTCGATACGGGAGCAGCCTCCCCCGAGTCAGTCGCACGGGCGCTACGTCAACAACAATTGCCCGCCGCACCGAAAAAAATCGGGGAATTGCTGGCTGGTGAAGGGTATACCTCATCCGTTCGTGTTCAAACGGCACTGGAGATTCAAAAGACCCAGCCCGACCGAAAGCTGGGGGAAATTCTTGCTGATTTGGGCGTGGTGAGCATGGATGATGTGGAGGCCGTCCTAAAAACCCAGGATGAGGCACCGCCCCTCCCCGCCAAGCTGGGCGAATTGTTGGTACGTTCAGGAGACGCCGAACCCAACGATGTGGCCCAGATTTTGCGTGCGCAGAAGGCACCGGAGAAAAAAGGCGGGGTGGTCCAGGTTCGCGAAGCGGTAAAAGTGGATGCCGACCGTCTTGACCTGCTGGTGGATACTATCGGGGAGTTGGTGATTGCAGAATCCATGGTGGGGCAATCCCAAGACCTCATTGCCATGGCCTCCCCGGAGTTGTTGCGGCATATCAGCCTTCTGGACAAAATCACCCGAGAACTTCAGGTGATGGCCATGTCACTGCGCATGGTGCCCGTCCGGTCGACCTTCCAGAAAATGGCCCGTCTTGTGCGGGATTTGTCAAAAAAGACAGACAAAGCCGTTGAATTCCATATGGCCGGCGAGGATACCGAGCTGGACAAGACGGTGGTGGATCGTATCGGCGACCCGTTGGTGCATATCATTCGAAATGCGGTCGACCACGGCATCGAGGATGATGCCGATGCCCGTCGCGCCCTTGGCAAATCGGTCATTGGCAATGTTTATCTGCGTGCCTTCCATGCGGGCGGCAATATCCACATTCAAGTCGAGGACGATGGTCGCGGACTCGACCGCCAGGCGATTATTCACAAGGCGGTGGAGCGACACCTGATCCCCGAAGGGGCTGAGCTCAGCGATCGGGACGTGTTCAATCTCATTTTTGAGCCCGGCTTTTCCACGGCCAAGCAGATCACGGAGGTCTCTGGTCGTGGCGTGGGCATGGACGTGGTGAAACGCAACATCGAGGCCTTGCGCGGCAAGACAGATATCAGCTCGAAGCCAGGCGGGGGAAGTATATTCACCATTCAGCTCCCACTCACGCTTGCAATCATCGACGGCATGGTGGTTCGGGTGGGCGTGGAACGCTTCGTTATCCCCACCCTGGCAATCGTGTTGTCCGTCCGACCGACTGCGGCCGACATTCACCGGGTTACAGGCCGGGGCGAAGTGCTCTCCCTGCAGGGTTCGCTCCTTCCCTTGCACCGGTTGGACAAGATTTTTTCGGTCAGTGGCGGTGTGCAGGAAGCCACCGATGGCACGGTCGTGGTGCTGGAGCATGACGGCCGCCGCACGGGATTGCTCGTGGATGAGATTCTCGGTCAACAGCAGATCGTGATCAAATCCCTTGGCGAAACCATGCGGGGACTCCCCGGTCTGGCCGGTGGTGCAATCATGCCCGATGGCCGGGTGGGCCTGATATTAGACGCAGCCGGCGTGGTTAATCTGGCAGAAGGCCATTCAACATCCTGATCCCCGGGAAACATACACAGTCACGGACGGAGGATTAATGCTATGAACGCAACATTGGACAACCAAGGCTCAAGCGCCGGGTCTGACCTTTCAGCGCTAGCGGGCAAGTATCTCACCTTTTCGCTCGGGGAAGAAATCTACGGCCTTGAAATATTGAAGGTGCACGAGATCATCGGACTGATGACCATCACCCGGGTTCCCCGTACCCCGGCCTACATCCGCGGGGTGATCAACCTGCGCGGCAAGGTGATCCCGGTCGTCGAATTGCGCAAAAAATTTGAATTGGACTGCGTGGAGGACACGGAGCGCACCTGCATTATTGTTGTGCAGATCGTCCATAATGCCCAACCCATCACCATGGGAATTCTCGTGGATGAGGTTAGCGAGGTTGTAGATATTTCCGGCGGACAACTTGCTGCCGCCCCGAACTTGGGTGCTTCCATTGACACCGCCTATATTCGGGCCATGGGTAAAGTGGCCAACCATGTGGTCATCCTGCTGGACGCGGATCGCGTGCTCACCACGGGTGAAATTGAAGCAGTGTCGGGAATAACCGCATAAGCAGTATCGGGGCCGTAGTCTCTAAGATGCGGCCACCATTGGGAAGCTTGGGTTCTCAACAGAATAGAAAGAGTGTACGGGAGATGAAAGTCGAATATATCAATCCATTTATTGAGAGCACCTACGATCTGTTCTCGACCATGCTGAGTTCCAAAGCAATCCGCGGCGATGTGGGCTTGGCAAAGCCGGATGCTAACCCCCGGGACATCATGGCACTCATCGGTCTGAGCGGCATGGCGCGGGGCATGGTGGCGCTCGCCTTTCCGGTCGACACCGCGCTTAACATGGTGAACCGTCTTCTGGGAACCCAAATCCGCATCATTGATGACACGGTGTCCGATGCGATCGCCGAAATGGTCAATATCGTGGCGGGCGGAGCCAAGGCAAAAATCCGCACCGACATGGAAAAGCCCATCGATTTGAGCCTGCCCACGGTGGTGCGCGGCAATAACTACAATGTGGATTACCCCTCCGGTTCCGTCTGGCTGGAGGTACCCTTTAACAGTGACCTCGGCTCATTCACCCTGCGGGTGACCTTCGAGATGGAAAAGTAGCGACATCGTGGGGGGGAATTTCCCCGGTTTTTTTGGTTTGAAGTAACGTGCCGCTCAGGCTTGCCCTCGGACAAGGCGGGGATGTCGAGGCAGAAAGGACAGACAGCGATGAGAGCATTGGTGGTTGACGATTCGGCGGTGATGCGTAAGGTCTTGATTGGCGCGTTGAGCCGGGCGAATATTAACGAGGTTGATCAGGCGGCCGATGGGCTGGAGGCCGTCAAGGCTTCCGCAGAAAGCGATTACGGCCTGGTCCTCATGGATTGGAACATGCCGAACATGCTGGGCATTGACGCGGTCAAGGCCATTCGTGCCGCCGGAAAGACGATGCCCATCATCATGGTGACCACCGAGGCTGAGAAGTCCCGGGTCATTGAAGCGCTCAAAGCGGGAGCGAACAATTACATCATCAAACCCTTTGAGCCCCAGACGATCGTCGGTAAAATACAAGAAGTGCTGGACAAGGCCTAGGGGTCGATATCGACCGCTTTTTGTGGGATTGACTTCCATGCGCACGGACGTATCGCGACGAACGAGCTATTATCTGGAACCAGGCTACATTTTCTGCGCCACGGAACCGGCGACAGTCCATGCGGTGCTGGGTGCCTGTGTGGCCGTATGCCTGTGGGATAAAAAACTGTGCTTTGGCGGCATCAATCATTTCCTTTATCCGTCCACCCGGGAGCAAGAACGTGCGACCGCCAAGTTTGGGAACGTGGCCACGCTCGAGCTGCTGCGGCTTATGGAACAAGCGGGTTCCAAGCGAGACAACCTGCTGGCTCAAATTCTCGGAGGGGCCTCACCACTGACAGGTTCCGGGCGCGGCATCGGTTCCAAAAATGTCGAGGCTGCCCGCCAGACATTGCGACAAAAACGCCTCCGCATCTGTTCGGAAGATGTGGGTGGCCACATGGGAAGAAAAATTGTTTTTGACAGCCTCACTGGACATGTCGCCGTTCTCAAGGTGTTTGAGTTGAGACAGGAAGACTGGCTGGTTGACCACCCGTAGTGCGTGAACGACAAGCCGGACGGCTGAACGCGAGCCAGAGCCAATAGGATGCGACGCCGGGAAGCCCGGCAAAGGAGAGCATGGACCCGAAGATCTTCAATAGGTTCAGGGAACTCGTTTATGCCAAGAGTGGCATCACGCTGGGCCCCCACAAGGCCCCGCTCGTCTCCGCCCGGGTCGCACGGCGTATGCGCGCCCTTTCTATCTCCAGCCACGATGACTACCTGGATCTTATTTTACAGGATGACTCGGGCGAAGAGTTGATTCACTTCCTCGATGCCATATCGACCAACGTCACCAGCTTCTACCGCGAACCTGACCATTTTGAGTTTCTCGCGGAGGCGCTCCAACGATGGCAGAAAGAAGGACAGACGCGTTTTCGCATTTGGTGCGCCGCAGCCTCGACCGGCGAGGAACCCTATACCCTGGCGATGACGGCCATGGAAACCTTGGGGCCGACCCTCCGCGATTTTCGCATTCTGGCGACGGACATTTCGACCCGCGTTCTGCAAAAATGTCTCGATGGAACCTACCTGCAGTCCAAGGTGCAGGGCATTCCGCCAGCCTTGCTGTCACGATACTTCTCACGCTACAATGACGATGCTGAGATATGTTACTCGGCGAACAATGACTTGCGTAAAATAATCACTTTCAAGCGCCTAAATCTGGCCACCCCGCCCTATCCCATGAAGGGCCCCATGGATGTGATATTTTGCAGGAACGTCATGATATACTTCGACGAAGGTTTGCGTAAGAGCCTGGCTCAGGAAGCCAAGCGTCTACTGAAGCCCGGTGGTTACTTTATCGTGGGTCACTCGGAAAGTCTGGTGGGTTCGGCGAGAGAGTTTCGGGTCATTCGGCCGAGTGTCTACCAGAAGCCGTGATTCCACGGAGTTCCGGCGACAGGGATGCCGGCACGGAAACGCGGTGTAACTTGAGGATATGGAGAAGCGCAGGTGCAACTTACGGTCGGTATCTCGGAGATGCGGGTTTCAAATAACCCGTCCGATGTACTCATTACCTATTCGCTGGGCTCGTGTATCGGTGTGGCTTTTTATGACGAGACAGTTCATATTGGCGCGCTGATTCATTGCATGTTGCCCCTGTCGCGAATTGACCCGCAGCGCGCCTTGATCACCCCGTGCATGTTTGCCGACACGGGGGTACCGCTCGCCCTGCAAACCATGTTGGACATGGGTGCGGAGAAGCGGCGTATCGTGGCCAAGGTGGCGGGTGCCGCCAAATTGCTGGACGACAATGACACCTTCCGTATCGGGGAGCGAAACTGGATTGTGCTGCGCAAAATCCTTTGGAAGAATAATATCCTGATTGCCGCAGAAGACACCGGGGGCTCAATCGCACGAACCATGCTGCTGGATATCGCCACCGGTAAGACGTCGATCAAATCGAGGGGGAAACAGTATGATTTGGGCTAGTCTGAACGTAAGTGGGCAAGGCCACGAGTCCAATCCCAAGGGACGGAGGGTTCCCTCATGAGCCGCAGAGCGGAAATCTTGGAGAAGGTGAGTCAGGTGGAGTCCCTGCCCGCCGTGGCTTCACAAATCTTGCGGATGGTGCGCGACCCCGATAGCAGCATGACGGATATCATGAAGTGCATTGAGCTGGATCCAGGCCTGACCACCAGTGTGCTTCGCATGGCCAACAGCGCCTACTTCGCAGGGCCGAGAAAAATCGCCTCGATGCGCGAGGCGGGCGTACTTTTCGGAACCAACCGCATTCAGCAGATGGTGATAGCGACTGCGGTAGCGCCACGAGTGAGCGGCGCTATCTGTGGATACGATCTTGAGCCAGGGCGCTTGCTAGACAGTTTGATCGCGGTGGCCATTGGTGCGGAGGAAATCCCCCGGGTTCTCAAGCGTGCCCCCCACCCGGCCGCCTTTACCGCCGGACTGCTCCACGGCGTTGGGAAGATCGTGCTGGGTACCTTTGTGGAAGTCGATGCCAACCCCATCCTCGAACTCGCTTACGAGGAGCAGGTGCCGTTTGATGAAGCGGAGCGACGGGTTCTGGGTATCGATCATGCCGAGGTGGGTAGTATCCTGCTGGAACGCTGGCAATTTCCTGAAGATTTGGTTCAGGCCGTGCGCTGGCAGTATCATCCGGAAAATGTGAGTACCGACCCGGTGCTGGCGGATCTGGTGCATGTGGCGGGGATTCTGTGCATCCAATGCGGACTCGGCACCGGGGTGGACGGGCTGAGTTACTCGATATCCAGTCGGGTGGTCGAACGTTTGCGCCTGAACACAAATTTGGTGGAATCGGTGGCCTGCACCATGTTGACGGAATTGGACAGCATCCGGAAGACCATGCTGGGAATGTAAGAGGGAGAAATATATGGCCTATAACATACTTATCGTGGACGATTCGAGCATCGTTAGAGCGGTGATCATCAAGACACTCAATCTCGCCGGGGTCGCCGTCGACGAGCTGTACCAGGCATCGAACGGCGAAGAGGCTCTGCAGCAAATGCGAGAGCACTGGGTGGACCTCGTTTTCAGCGACATCAACATGCCGGTCATGTCCGGCGTGGAAATGTTCAATCACATGCAGGCCGATGAGAATCTCAAGAATATTCCGGTGGTAATCGTTTCCACCGAAGGCAGCAAGACCCGAATCGACGAGTTAACCGGCCTCGGGATTCGCGCATATATCCGGAAACCCTTTACCCCGGAGGCGTTGCGAGACGTCGTTGACGGCATATTAGGTGCATGATTATGAGTACTGAACACGAAGTGATGCTGGCACGCGTTTTTGCCCGGGTGGCCGGGGATCTCGCCTTTATGTTTATCGAACCGCAGGAGGACGGTTTCATCCCCAGCCCCTCCGGTCCCTGTGTCTCCGCCACTATTACCTTTTCCGGGAAATTTGAGGGCTCCCTCAGCATCGCTGTGCCCACGGCCCTCTGTCCGGTGATCGCCGCCAATGTGCTGGGCGTGGAACCCGAAGACGAATCGGCCACGGATCAGCTTTACGATGCGCTCACGGAGTTGCTCAATGTGACCTGCGGAAACCTGCTTACCGCCCTTGCGGGCGATGAACCGGTCTTTGACCTCACCATACCCACCGTTCAATCACTCGATCTGCGCGCTTGGGACGAGCTTCAAAGGACACCGGGCACCGTCGCGCTGGTCTTGGAGGAGCATCCGGTTCTGTTGCGGTTGTCCTTGTGAGGTGGTGGAGACGGGTGTGATTAAGTGTCCGGCGGAATGGGCGCAGGGGAGCGCTACCGCCGAAAAAGGAGTTGAGTTGTGCTGGATGGGCCAATGACGGACGGGATTCCAGGGCTGACGCGGCCGGTTCGCGTTTTGATCGTGGACGACTCCGCCACGGTTCGTCAGGTCTTGCGCAGGGAGTTGGAGGGGAACCAGAACATCGAAGTGGTGGGTGCGGCCCCTGATCCCTATGTGGCCCGCGACATGATCGTCCAACTGCACCCGGATGTCCTGACGCTGGATATTGAAATGCCCCGCATGGACGGTATCACCTTCCTGCGTAAGCTCATGCAGCATTTCCCGCTGCCGGTGATCATCCTTTCCTCGCTCACCCCCCGGGGGGGCGAGGTTGCCTTGGAAGCCATGGAAGCAGGGGCGGTCGAAGTACTCTGCAAGCCTTCCAGCGCCTACAGCATCGGGGACCTGTCAGTGCAACTGGTGGACAAGATTCTTGCTGCGGCCCGGGTGCGCGTGGGCAAGCGCGTTACCACGCCCGGTCCCGATCACAGCACAACACGCCGCCTCTCCATGACCCGCACCACGCACAAGGTCATCGCCATCGGCTCTTCCACCGGGGGCACGGAGGCCCTGCAGAGGGTGCTGATGCCATTGCCCGCCAACGCCCCCGCCATTGTCATCACCCAGCACATGCCTGAGCATTTCACGCGCTCTTTTGCCAATCGCCTCAATGAGCTGTGCGCGATCGAGGTGAAAGAGGCGGAAGACGGGGACAGCATACGGGTGGGGCGCGCGCTGATTGCACCGGGCAACAAGCATTTGCTGGTTCGGCGATCCGGGGCGCTGTATGTGGCGCAAGTAAAAGACGGACCCTTGGTCACCCGGCACCGCCCCAGCGTCGACGTGCTTTTCAAGTCGGCCGCCCGCTTTGCCGGTGCCAACGCCATCGGTGTCATTCTCACTGGCATGGGACGGGATGGCACGGAGGGCATGGTTGAAATGCACAATCAGGGCTCAAAAACCATCGCCCAAGACGAAGCC
>CAIZGN010000518.1 GCA_903932505.1 Candidatus Hydrogenedentota bacterium | reverse complement strand
TGCCAGGACCACACTAAGGAATTGACTGGTGTAGGCACCGGCCTGCAACGTAATCGTCTGCGCCGAACTCAACACGCGGATGCCGTTGAAGTCCGTTTGCAGGGCGATGGCGTCCACCTGTGCAAGAAGCTGATTGACTTCCTGGTTCAGGGAGGCGCGGTTGGTGTCAGACTGGGTTCCATTGGTCGACTGAATGGCCAATTCACGCATGCGCTGCAAGATGTTGGTGGTCTCGCTCAACGCACCTTCGGCGGTCTGCACAAGGCTGACGCCATCCTGCGCGTTGCGCTGGGCCACTTGCGTGCCGCGCACCTGCGAGCGGAAACCTTCGGCGATAGCCAACCCGGCGGCGTCATCCGCCGCCCGATTGATTCGCAGACCGCTACTCAAGCGCTCCAAGCTCTTATTCAACAGGTTCGTTGAACGGCTCAGAGTTCGTCCCGCATTGAGCGCGGGAACGTTCGTGTTAATCTTAAGTCCCATAATTCTATCCTCCTTGAGCTTGTTGTGAGTATCCCTAGCTCACACGCTCCGTTTGTTGTCCGGATTACCGCAGTGCGCCGCGGGCGAAGAACCCGCGCGTGGCGGCTCGCCGGAACCCTTCCGGGCATCCATTTACCCGGATGCGGAACTTCTCCAGACAGGGGCGTCAATGCAATGCCAGCGGCACTACACCAACAACCCTTCCTAACTTTACCACCTCCTTTCCAAGTCGTTTGGGGCCCTGGATCCCGCGAACAGGGATCCAGGGCATGCCAAGCGTTCGAGCCGAAACAATGCGTAGGCTACGCCATTACTTCAGCAATTGAAGCGCGGTTTGGGGCAATACGTTGGCCTGCGCCAGCACCGAGGTGCCCGCGCTGACCAAAATCTGGTTGCGGGTGAACAGAATGGTCTCCGATGCGATATTCGCATCGCGAATGGCGCTTTCGGAGGCCGAGGCATTCTCTTCCTGAATAGCCAGTGTGTTGATGGTGAATTCGAGCCGGTTCTGGAAGGAACCCAAACTGCTGCGCAAGGTGTTGACGCTCTTGATCGCAACGTCCAGCGTGCTGATGGACGACACCGCCTGCACATAATTTGAAACGCTAACCGAGCTCACACCCAAATCGTTCGTCTTGGATCCGGCCAGAGTGACGCTCAGGAACTGGCTGGTGTAGGCACCGGCTTGCAGGGTAATCGTCTGCGCTGAACTCAACACGCGGATGCCGTTGAAGTCCGTTTGCAAGGCGATGGCGTCGATTTGCGCCAAGAGCTGATTCACTTCCTGGTTAAGGGAAGCGCGGTTGGTGTCGGACTGTGTGCCGTTGGTCGACTGAATCGCCAATTCACGCATGCGCTGCAAGATGTTGGTAGTCTCGCTCAGCGCGCCTTCGGCGGTCTGCACCAAGCTGACGCCGTCCTGCGCGTTGCGCTGGGCTACCTGCGTGCCGCGCACCTGCGAGCGGAAACCCTCCGCGATCGCCAAGCCAGCGGCGTCGTCTGCGGCGCGATTGATGCGCAGTCCGCTACTCAAACGCTCCAAGCTCTTATTTAATTGGCTGGTAGAACGACTCAGTGTGCGTCCCGCATTCAGTGCGGGCACATTCGTGTTGATCTTAAGTCCCATAGTACTATCCTCCATGAGTGGTTCGAGGGTATCCCTGTCCCTCGGCTTGTCCCGTCGTTTTCTCTTCTTTTGTTTCGGACAGCGGAAACGCGAATCCCCGCTATCCACCCAACCACGATGTCACTTTTTCCCGGTGATATATCCCTCCTCGATTCTTTGCTTTTGTACCTGCAATTACATCTCGCGGTAGCCGACCGGGCTTTACCGGCCCACAGCACCGAGAGCCTTACTCACAATTTATTTCAAGAGTTGAAGCGCTGTCTGCGGTAATACATTGGCCTGCGCCAACACAGAAGTGCCCGCACTCACCAGAATCTGGTTGCGGGTAAAAAGAATGGTTTCGGAAGCGATATTCGCATCGCGAATTGCGCTTTCGGAGGCTGACGCGTTCTCTTCTTGAATGGCCAGTGTATTGATGGTGAACTCAAGCCGGTTCTGGAACGAACCCAAGCTGCTGCGCAAGGTGTTGACGCTCTTGATCGCGACGTCCAGCGTGCTGATGGACGACACCGCCTGCACGTAGTTCGAAACGCTGACCGTGCTCACGCCCAAATCATTTGTCTTGGATCCGGCGAGGGTGACACTCAGGAATTGGCTGGTGTAGGCACCCGCCTGCAAGGTCACCGTCTGCGCGGAACTCAACACGCGGATGCCGTTGAAGTCCGTCTGCAGTGCGATCGCGTCGATTTGCGCCAAGAGCTGACCCACTTCCTGGTTGAGGGAAGCGCGGTTCGTATCGGACTGCGTGCCATTGGTCGATTGAATCGCCAACTCGCGCATGCGCTGCAAGATGTTGGTGGTTTCGCTCAGCGCCCCTTCGGCGGTCTGCACCAAGCTGACGCCGTCCTGCGCATTGCGCTGGGCCACTTGCGTGCCGCGCACTTGCGAACGAAAACCTTCTGCGATCGCAAGACCGGCGGCGTCATCCGCCGCCCGGTTGATCCGCAGACCGCTACTCAAGCGTTCCAAGCTCTTGTTCAACAGGGAGGTTGAACGGCTCAGGGTACGTCCCGCGTTCAGCGCGGGCACATTGGTGTTAATCTTAAGTCCCATAGTACTATCCTCCATGAGTGGCTCGGGCATCCCTGCCCTCGAAATTATCCCGTCTTTCAATCTCCAAACTGTCCGCACGGCAAGAACGCGACTCCCGGCCGTACGCCTGACTTCCTTCTGACTGTCTCTGTCGAGGCACTTCTCCTTCCTGTTCTGATTTTGCTGCTCTATGCTTTCCGTGGCAGGCTCTGTCCGCCTATGTCGCCACGCTTCTCTTCAATTTTTATTTCAACAACTGCAAGGCCGATTGTGGTACCACGTTCGCCTGGGCGAGAACCGAGGTGCCCGCGCTCACCAGAATCTGATTCCTCGTGAAGCGGATAGTTTCCTGGGCCACATCCGAGTCTCGAATCGCACTTTCAGAGGCGGAGGCATTTTCTTCCTGAATCGCCAAGGTGCTGATGGTGAATTCGAGGCGGTTCTGGAAGGCACCCAACTTGCTGCGCAGCGAACTGATGCTTTGGATGGCGGTGTCCAGCGTGCTGATGGCCGAGATGGCCTGTGTGTAGTTCGACACGCTGACCGTGCTGACGCCCAAGTCGTTGGTCTTGGCCCCGCTGACCGTCACATTCAAGGTCTGGCTGGTGTAAGAGCCTGACTGCAAGGTCACCGTCTGCGCTGAGCTGAGCACCTTGATACCGTTAAATTCTGTTTGGAGTGCGATGGCATCAATCTGGGCCAGCAGCTGATTCACTTCCTGATTCAGTGAGGCTCGGTTCGTGTCTGTCTGCGTGCCGTTCGCTGCCTGAATGGCAAGTTCGCGCATGCGCTGCAGAATGTTCTGCGATTCGCTCAGTGCACCTTCAGCGGTCTGCACCAGACTGATGCCGTCCTGTGAATTGCGCTGGGCCACTTGCGTGCCGCGCACCTGTGAACGCAGTCCTTCAGCGATGGCCAACCCGGCGGCGTCATCCGCTGCCCGGTTGATCCGCAGCCCGCTCGACAGCCGTTCCAGTGACCTGTTAAGGTCCAAAGTGGATCGGCGCAGAACACGTGCTGTGTTCAAGGCCTGTACGTTGGTGTTGATTCGAAGTCCCATGATCGTATCCTCCGTGAGTGGCTGGTTTGCGGCGCATCCTTGCGCCGCCATGACTAACTCCAGTTTCCTCGGCCGATTGGGTGTCCCTACCCGAAAAGCCGATATGGTGGAAATCTGGATTGGATTCCGAATGGTCGGAAATCCATTATTAACGCCTGAGACCTTATGGCGCACCCGGCAAACCCTCCGTCGCAAGGGTTTATGCCGCATAAGTCACCTAAAGGTTACTCAAGCGTTCAATTCGGGGAGCAGGCGTCCTACCTGTTCCCTTCATCAACCAACTTCATAACAAACCAAATTCAATTGTCTGAATGGGCCATTCAATGGCCTCTCTTTGGGCGCCGTCCGTGTCTGGAGCGGCTTCATCGTCCTTGATGAGGACCCGCTTTTCACCGGCCCGTCCCTGGGCCAGTCTCGAGCTTCAATTTCTTCGGCAGCGCCTGTTCCGCGCTACCATCCATTTCTATCGGCAACTTAAGAAAAAACTTAAGGTGTTTCTAAAAAAATATTTCTTTGTGGCAATAAATCTGCCTGATGCGCCTGTAACCCATTGAAAGGAAATGGATTAGCGAGAAAAAGAGAAACCGGCAATACGGTGATGTGGGGGATCCAACATACCGGTTTGCCGGTTCGAAGCGAATAAAATGTGCGAGAAAGCCCTGAAGGACACTCTCCGATTAGCCTTTTTTCTCCTTCAGCGTCTTCTTGAGTTGCTCCAACCGTTGCAGCGTGTCGCTACCCAGGCGTTCCTCCAGTTGAGACATTCCGGTATTGCGTTGTGTCCCGGCGACGATTGCGGAGGTATCCACACGCGCCTCGCGCACCGTCCCCAGGAAATTGTCGGAGTCCATGGTGAGCGCGCCCATGTTCCGGCACAAATCCCGTAAACTACGGTCGTTACTCACCACCACCAACGACAAACGGTTTGAGGCCTTATAGACGGAACGCTCAATGAAGGAGTCCGCTGTCGTTCCCGTCGGTGTGTAGAGCACGTCAAAGCCCTTCACGCCGGCACTATTAGGCACCCGCTCGACCTGATGCATGCCGCGTCCGTCAAAAACCAAGTGCACCACATTGCCGGTGGCCATGCAGAATATCGAGACTTTCTCTATCAATCCATCCCGGGCGGTTTCCAAATCCTGCCGCACCAGGGCCTTCAGTTCGGTGGAATGGTGTAGCACATTGTATCCATCTACGTAATATATGGACGACATTTGTTTCTGAACCTCTTCGCTATCGGATTCACTTCAAGATCGCCGCACTCCAAGTAGTGTCTGATTATTCACCATCGGGAGTGCGGCGCTCAAAACCTTTTATCGCTCTAATTTGAAGACATACGCATGACGGCAGGGCATTTCATCAATGGATAGCACGGGTGCCGCAATGTGCAATCCGTCGCTTTTCTTCTCAACGGGCAGCGGCTGGTTATGCCCCAACATGGTCACCTTGGTGCATTCCGGCGCATTGGGAATCACCAGTTCTTTTCCCGGCCAATTCAGGCAGATGGCGTATAGGGCGTCGCCCTTTCGGGTAAATCGAACCTTCTCAAGTTTGGGGGCTTCTTTCCACGCATCGGCACCGTAGATGGCCTCCCCGTTCACGTCCAGCCACTCACCCATGTCGAGCAAGCGTTGCTGCATGATGTCCGGAATACGCCCATCCGCCCCGGGACCGATATCCAGCAGCAAATTGCCGCCCCGGCTCACGTTGTCAATGAGAAGATGTAGCAATTCGGTGCTGGAACGATAGTTTTCTGCCGCTTCGTTCCGGTTATAGCCGAAGGAATGACCCATGCCCTGACATTCTTCGAAGAGTCCCTGCTCCACCAGGCGACCGGCGGGTAATCCGCCGTATTCCGGGGTCGCGAAACCGCCATGGACATTGCGGCATTCCTTGCCCCAACGGTCATTCACCACCACATCTTTCGGGGCTGCGGAATCGTTATACAGCCACGCGAGGAACTCTTCCGACCGCCAAGTCGCGCTGGGATGATCCCATTCCCCGTCCGGCCAGACGATGTCCGGCTTGTAGCGCGTCACGAGGTCCTTCAATTGCGGCAGCATGTGTTGATCCACGTATTTGTTCACGTCGCTCTGATAGAGGGGGTTATACCACTCGTAAATCGAGTAATAGAAGCCCATGCGCAGCCCGGCGTCATGCACCGCCGAAATAAGGTCACCCGCGAGATCCCGGTGGGGTCCCACATCCACCGCGTTCCAATTCCAGCTGTCGGCATTGGGCCAGAGGCAAAAACCTTCATGGTGCTTGGAGGTCAGCACGATATATTTCGCGCCGGAACGCTTGAAAATATCTGCCCATTGCGCAGGTTCAAAGAGTTCCGCCTTGAACATGGGGGCGAAGTCCTGGTATTTGAACTTGGCACCGTAGGTTTTTTCATGGAAAGCCCATGTGGCTCCCTTCGGATCCTGCATGTCATGCCAGTACCACTCGGCATACTTGTCTTTTTGGCCCCAAGAGGGCACCGAATACACGCCCCAGTGGATAAAAATGCCGAACTTGGCATCCTCAAACCACTGTGGATTTGCCCGCTGATCCAACGATGCCCAGTTGGCCTCGTAGCGGGGGGCTGCGGACTGTGCGTTAGCGTTCAGACTTCCAAAAAGGAAGCAAAAGCCCAGCACCGTGGCGATAAAAAGTCGACTCCGAATCATGTTGGTGTTCTCCCGTGTTATTGATCACAAAAAACCAGTCAACTCCACTATGGCATGATGCGCGGCACGAATCAAGCATGACTTTCGCCTTTGTCTCGAAGCGGCCATCGGGCATGAATTTGCAATACGCGACACGGCAGGGTATTGTGAATTAGACAAAAAGAGGGAGAGCGACAATGGACCATCATATCGAATACAAGTCCGCGCCACCGGCAAAGCGCTTGTTCGTTCGCGCCTTATTCCGGCGCAGGAACCGGCTTCAGCAGGTGGCGGACATGCCCGACCTGAGCGCTTCCTGGAAGGGCATCAAAATCAACCCCGAGCACGTGGCCGCCTACTGCGGGGTCTGCGCTCAAACGCCATCCTCGTTTCTGCCACCGCTGTACCCGTATTTGCTGGTTTCGGGCTTGCACATGGGACTGGTCGTGCATCCGAATTTTCCGCTCCCCGCGTTGGGGCTCGTCCATGTCCGCCATCATGTGTTGCTGCGCCGCCCCATCGGCATCCATGAGACCCTGGATGCAATCGCGCACATCACGCAGGCACGCCCGGTAAAGGCCGGGCTGGAATTCGATATATCGTCCTTTGTTTCCTCGGGAAACGAGCCTGTCCGGGAGAGTCTGAGCACCTATCTTGTGCGGGGGCGCTTTGGCACCGCAGGCGTGCAACCGCTGCACGGCGGCATTCCCCCGCTCGACCATCCAGATCCTGCCCTTCAGACCGCATGGGACATTCCGGCGGGTATTGGCTGGCAGTACGCTAAAATCGCCCAAGATTATAATCCCATCCACCTGCTCCCCTTCTGGGCGCGGGCCTATGGGTTTAGTTCGACCGTGACGCACGGCATGTGGTCTGCTGCGCGATGTCTGGCGGCTTTGCCACCACTGCCACAGCGCGTTCCGCTCCGCATCGACATTGCGTTCAAGGGCCCGTTCTACCCCGGCGGACGAGTATCGATGCGTATCGAACCTAACAAGAGTGCCTGCCGCTTTGATGCGTATGCCGACGATAATCCCCGCCCCTGCCTGGTAGGGGGCGTTTCTATCGTCGATTCCAATGAGCGAATCATGCCGTAATGGCTGTATAGCTTTCCCCCCACTCCAACGACCTGACCGAATGAGGTGAATGTGCAAAATCGAACACAGTGGTTTCTTTTTTTCCTTGCCTTCGCCCTGATGGGCGCGGCGCTGGCCATGCACGAGTCCGTGTTTAACAATTTTTTGGACGATGTGTATCATTTGGGTGCCGACGCCAGGGGGCGTATCGAGTTCCCCCGTGAATTACCGGGATTCCTCGTCGTGGTGATGTCGGCGCTGCTCTGCAGTCTGGCGGTGACCCGGATTGCCGTCGTGGCGGCACTCGGCTTTGCATTGGGAATGGCGGGGATGGCGTGGGGCGGAATGGCCAACTACAACCTAATGGTGGTGATGATGTTGGTGGCCAGCGCGGGCATGCACCTGCTGCAACCGGTGGGTGCCTCCATTGTGATCGCCCTCACCGACCCCTCCAAGCGCGGTCGGGTGATGGGAGTGATGGATGCCTTGGGTACGCTCGGCACTGTTGCAGGGGCTATGATGGTGATGCTGTTCTTCTCCCGCACCCCAATACAAGCAGGTCCCCTTCCTGATCCCAGTGCCGTACAACACCCGCTTTATGCCCTGTGGTTCCTTGCGTCTGGCATCGTGGCCGTGGGTGCCGCCGTTTGCTACAGTCGTCTGCACGTGCCGACCCTCCATTCCCCCCGGGCACGTTTTGTGTTTCGGAAACGATACTCCCTCTACTATGTGCTTGAACTGCTTTTTGGCGCACGCAAGCAGGTCTTCATCACCTTTGGGCCCTGGGTGTTGGTGAAAGTCTACCAGGCGGTTCCGGCCGATATTGCGCGCCTCATCATGACGGCGGCCATTATTGGCCTAGCCTTCAAACCCCTCACAGGTCTGGCCATCGACCGCTGGGGTGAACGTACCGTGCTAATCGCCGATGGATTCCTGCTCTCCGTGGTCTGCTTGGGCTACGGATATGCGCTGTGGATTGCCGGAGACATCGACAACGCACGCCGGTTGGCATCGGCGTGTTTTGTGGCGGATAGCCTGCTCTTTGCCCTGGGTTCCGGGCGCGCCATTTACCTGTCGCGGCTTACGGATTCGCCACACGAGGTCAATTCCACCCTGTCCATGGGAATCTCCATCAACCATATTGTGTCGATGGCCATCCCCACCTTTGCCGGGGCCATGTGGATGGCTTGGGGGTACGAACGGGTTTTCGCGACCGCCGCCGGGCTTGCACTGCTTAATGCAGTAGCCGCGTCCTTTGTTCCTTCCAAGAAGGCACACGTCACAGCAGATCCGCAACCAGCCACGACTTGACAGGAAGCTCACGGAACCCGAAGTAAGCGTGCCGTATCCGACGAGGATCAATCCCTGGTAGCGGGTTCGTTGCTGTGATCCCGATGGCGTCGGGGAGACCGCTTGGGCTTGAACTCGGCAGGAATGGGGGTCGGGTAGTTTCCGGTGAAGCAAGCCAGACAGAAACCATCCGCCGGGGAACCCGTGGCACTGGTCAGCCCTTCGATTGTTTGGAAGGCCAGCGAGTCCACTTCCAGGAAGTCACGAATCTCATCCACACTCATGTGCGATGAAATCAATTGCGCGCTCTCCGGGGTATCGATGCCATAGTGACAGCCGGAAATGATCGGGGGACAGCTGATGCGGAAGTGGATTTCCTTGACCCCACATCGGCGAAGCATCTTGATGATCTTTTTGGATGTGGTACCACGCACGATACTGTCGTCCACCAGGACAATGCGCTTGCCTTCGATGGCTGCGCGGGCGGGATTGAGCTTGATTTTGACCCCGAAATCACGGATGTTCTGGTCAGGCTCAATAAAGGTGCGGCCCACATAGTGATTTCGGATGAATCCCATATCAAACGGCAGCCCGGATTCATGGGCATAGCCCAAGGCCACCTGGTTCGAGGAATCGGGCACCGCCATCACTAAGTCGGCTTCCGCCGGAGCGGCTTTGGCCAGATTACGTCCCAATTGCTTGCGCACTTGGTCCACACTACGGCCAAACACGACGCTGTCGGGCCGGGCCACATACACAAACTCAAAGATGCACGACTTGGACGCCACCGGGGCGAAGGGCTTAAAAGACTCAAGTCCACTGCGCGAAAGCACCACCACTTCGCCGGGTTCCACTTCGCGTTCCCAATCCGCGTCAATGATGTCCAGCGCACACGTCTCGCTGGCAAAGACATAGGCACCACCCAAACGTCCAATCCACAGGGGCCGGAACCCATGCGGGTCGCGGACGGCAACCAGTTCCTCGCCGTTGGTGACGACGAGGGAGTAGGCGCCGATGACATGGGTGAGCGCATCAGCCACGCAATCGCTGAACCGCTCTTTTTGCGAGCGGGCGATGAGATGAAGAAAGACTTCACTGTCGGTGGTGGCGTGGAAAAGGTGTCCCTGGCTTTCCAAGTCTTCGCGCAGACGGGCGGCATTGACCAGATTCCCGTTGTGCGCCAGAGCCATGGAGCCCCGGGCATAGTCGACCGCCAGCGGCTGCACGTTCTTGAGCGTGCTGCTGCCAAACGTGGAATACCGGACGTGGCCGATGGCGATATCGCCCTGAAGCTGTTCAAGACGATGCCGTTTCCCCGTGGGGAACACATCAGAAACATGACCGACACCGACGAAGCGGCGCAAGTCGCCGTCATGGGCGCTCACAATCCCGGCACCCTCCTGCCCGCGATGCTGCAACGAATACAGACCCAAATAGGTCAGTGTCGCCGCCTCCGGGTGGCCTAATACGCCGAAAATTCCGCATTCTTCATGAATCTGGTCGTCCGATGCTGCCATGACAATTCCTCTTTCCCAAGCCAGTATGTTCAATATGCCATCGGTCAGGAAGGCGGACTCTCCCGCCCTCCTGACCGCAGTCTTGTACATATTGACCTATTCACGGTTGCCTTGGCAAGTAAGGGGCTTACCCGCGTGGAACCTCGTACCCAAAACCGGTCGCACTGGGGAGTGCGCTATGCCCCATCAACGCCAGATCCACACACCGGGCGGCCTCGCGTCCCTCATGGATCGCCCAGACCACCAACGACTGACCCCGGCGCGCATCACCCGCCGCGAAGTACTTTTCGCGACTGGTTCGGAAGCCGGAATCCGCTTTGATGTTGCCGCGCGGATCCAGTTCCAGACCCAAATCCGCAACCACGGTGTCCTGCTCGGGGTGCAAGAAGCCCAAGGCCAGCAACACGAGATCGCAGTCGATATCGAATTCGCTGCCGGCGATTTCCGTAAAGTTCCGACGGCCGGAGGCATCGGGTGCCGACCACTCCAGGCGGATCGCACGCAATTTGCGTACATGCCCATCCGCGTCACCGATGAACTCCTTGGTGAGCACACTCCAATTGCGCTGGCCGCCTTCTTCATGGCTGCTGGAGGTTCGCAGGATCATCGGCCACGAGGGCCACAGCATGGTGTCATCGCGTTCGAGTGGAGGGTGCGGCAACAATTCCAGGGAATTGACTTGTTTGGCACCATGCCGAATGCTGGTGCCCACGCAGTCAGAACCCGTGTCACCACCACCCAGAACCACCACGTTCTTCCCTGTGGCCAGCAACTCTTTGCCCACCACCGATTTGCCTGCATTGCGGCGGTTTTGCTGGGTAAGGAAGTCCACCGCAAAATGAACGCCTTCAAGGTCGCCACCGGGGATGTCCAGACGCCGTGCCAAGGTCGAGCCAATGGTCAGCAGGACCGCATCAAAGGCGTCCAGTTCACTGGATGCGACATTCTTTCCGATCCAGGCATTGCAGCGGAATTCGACGCCCTCGGCCTTCATCTGCTCGATGCGCCGACGCACGACTTTCTTGGACAGCTTGAAATCGGGGATGCCGTAGGTGAGAAGACCGCCTGGCTCATCATTCCGCTCAAAGAGCGTCACTTTGTGCCCGGCCCGGCGCAATTGCTGGGCTGCGGCCAATCCGGAAGGCCCGGAACCCACCACCGCCACTGATTTCCCGGTTTCTTCCGCCGGGGGACGGGGGGCAATTAGACCGTGTTCCCAACCGTATTCCGAAATGCTCTTTTCGATGAGCTCGATGGCCACGGCGGGATCGGTGATACCCAACACGCACGAGGCTTCGCACGGGGCGGGGCAAACCCGTCCTGTAAATTCCGGGAAGTTGTTGGTGGAGTGCAGCAGCTCAAGCGCGCGCACCCAGTCCGCATCTTTGACCGCATCATTCGTGTCGGGGATGATGTTGCCCAGGGGACAGCCGCTGTGACAGAAGGGCACGCCGCAGTTCATGCATCGCATGGCCTGCTTGCGCACATTTTCTTCCGAAAAGGGCTTGGTGAACTCGTCGAAGTGCTTGGTTCGTTCTTGAACGGGCTGATGACCGGGCGTTTTCCGGTCAAAGGTCATAAACCCGCGTTCTTTATTCGGAAACATACGTCAGTACCTCCGCCGTTTTGCGCGCCAATTGCCGCATGGCACGCGCGTATTCCCGGGGCATCACACGCACAAAGTGGCGTTGTTCGACCTCCCAGTCTTGAAGAATCTTGCGAGCCACGGGGCTGTCGGTGTATTTCACATGGTTTTCGAGCATTTGCTGGAGTTGTTCCAGACTCTTGTCACGCATGGGTTTGAGGTCGACCATGTCCATGTTGCACTTGGGCGGAAACACGCCCAGCGGGTCGTAGACATAGGCGATACCGCCACTCATGCCTGCGGCAAAGTTGCGACCCGTATCCCCCAGCACGGCCACACGGCCGCCGGTCATGTACTCACAACCGTGGTCACCCACGCCTTCCACCACGGCCCATGCGCCGCTGTTGCGCACGCAGAAGCGTTCGCCAGCCCGACCCCGGAAGTAACCCTCACCACTGGTCGCGCCGTAGAAGGCCACGTTGCCGATGATGATATTTTCCTCGGCCGGAATATTCAGTTCGCGCGGGGGTCGCACGATGATCTTGCCGCCGGAAAGGCCTTTGCCGATATAGTCGTTGGCCTCGCCCTCGATACAGAGCGTCACGCCCTGAATCGAAAATGCGCCAAAGCTCTGTCCGGCTTGTCCCTTGCAATCAATCCAGAGCGTGTCTTCTTCGAGGGACTCCCCGTACATGCCCAGATTGTGTCGACGCGTCAGTTCGCTGGAAAGCATCGTACCCACGGTGCGATGGATGTTCCGTATCGGCTGTTCGAAACGCACCGGAGCCCGATATTCGAGCGCAGGCTTGGCCTTTTCCATGATGACATGGTCAAGCGCACCTTCCAGGCCGTGATCCTGTGTTTTGCTGCAATGCAACGTCTCGTTCTCCCACGGCTTAGCGACGTAGAGGATACGCGAGAAGTCCAAGGTCTTGGCCTTCCAGTGCTCGGGATAGGGATTGAACTCAAGCAGATCCGAGCGTCCAATCATTTCGTTCAACGTGCGCATGCCCAGTTGCGCCATAATCTCGCGTAATTCTTCGGCCACGAAGAAGAAGAAGTTGACGACATATTCGGGCTTGCCCGCAAACTTGCGGCGCAATTCGGGATCCTGGGTGGCAATTCCCACCGGGCAGGTGTTCAGATGGCACTTGCGCATCATGATGCAACCGGAAACGATGAGCGGCATGGTGGCAAAGCCAAACTCGTCCGCACCCAAAAGCGCGGCCACCGCGACATCACGACCCGTTTTCAACTGACCATCGGCCTGCACGCGGATTCGGCTGCGGAGGTTGTTCTCCACCAGCACTTGGTGCGTTTCGGCCAGACCCAGTTCCCAAGGGAGACCCGCATGCTTGATCGAAGCAAGCGGCGAGGCCCCGGTTCCACCGTCGTGCCCGCTGATCAGCACCAAGTCGGCCTTACCCTTAGCCACACCCGCCGCAATGGTGCCCACGCCCGCCTCACTGACCAGTTTCACAGAAACCTTGGCGTGCACATTGGCATTCTTGAGGTCGTGGATCAGTTGGGCCAAGTCCTCAATGGAATAGATGTCATGGTGCGGGGGGGGCGAAATCAATTCAACGCCCGCTGTGGAGTGACGGCACTTTGCGATCGGCTCCAGCACCTTGTGGCCGGGAAGCTGACCGCCCTCGCCGGGTTTCGCGCCTTGCGCCATCTTGATTTGCAGTTCATCCGCGTTAACCAGATATTCATTGGTGACGCCAAACCGGGCCGACGCCACCTGCTTGATCGCGCTGCGCTTCGAATCTCCGTTGCGTTCCTTGCGGAAGCGGATGGGATCCTCGCCACCTTCACCCGTATTACTCCGGCCACCGATGCGGTTCATCGCGATGGCCAGGGTTTCGTGGGCTTCTTTGCTGATGGAACCGAAGGACATGGCACCGGTGCAGAAGCGTTTGACGATGTCCGCAGCTGGTTCAACTTCTTCCAGCGGTACCGGTGTGCTGACCTTCTTGAAGGCGAGCAGCCCGCGCAGGGTTGCAAAGGTGCGGTTGCGGTCATTGACTAGTTCGGAGAATGCACGGTACTTCTCGCGGTTGTTGAGGCGCGTGGCCTGCTGAATAGCCGCGATGGTATCGGGGTTGATCTGGTGGAATTCGCCACGCTTGCGCCAGCGATACTGTCCACCCGGATCCAGGGCCGACTGATGCGCAGAGGAATCGGCGAAGGCCATTTCGTGACGCATGAGCGTCTCGCGCGCAATGTGTTCAATGCCAATACCCTCGATGCGCGAGGGGGTGCCCGTGAAGCAGCGTTCCACCAGCGTGGAACTCAACCCGAGCGCCTCGAAGATCTGCGCACCTCGATAGCTGTGCTGCGTCGAAATGCCGATCTTCGACATAATCTTCAGCAAGGCCTTCTCGATGGCATGGATGTAGTTATGCACGGCGGCTTCAATGGTTTCGGTATGGATCGTTCCTGCCTGATGCAGGGCAGCCAAGGTCTCGAAGGCAAGGTACGGATTGACCGCTCCCGCACCATAAGCCGTGAGTAATGCGAAGTGATTCACCTCGCGAGGTTCGCCCGACTCCACCACCAATCCACATTGGGTACGCAACTGCGTACGGGTGAGGTGATGGTGTACCGCGCCGGTGGCGAGCAGGCTCGGAATCGGCGCAAATTCGCGATTGACGCCACGGTCGGACAACACGAGAATCGTCGCGCCGTTGGTAACGGCCTCGGCCGCTTCTTCGCAAAGCCGGTCCAAGGCGGCATCCAACGCACGTGCACCGTCCTGAGCACGAAAACGCGTGGACAGAACCACGGTCTTGAGTCCCGGTTGGTCCAAGGCGCGAATATACGCCATTTGCGCATTGGTCAATATCGGCGATGCAAGCCGGAGTTGACGACAATGCTCCGGCGTTTCCTCCAGCAGGTTGCCTTCCCGCCCGATGGTCGTTTCAATCGACATCACGATCTCTTCGCGGATGGAGTCGATGGGCGGATTGGTCACTTGGGCAAAAAGTTGCTTGAAGTAGTTGAAGAGCAGCTGTGGACGCAACGACAACACCGCCAAGGGCGCGTCATTACCCATCGAGCCGATTGGTTCTTTGCCTTTGTCGGCCATGGGTGCGAGAATAATGTCCACGTCTTCTTGCGTGTAGCCAAAGGTCTGTTGGCGTATTTCCAGCGGGGCTTTTTCGCCGTGAGGCCATTCCGGTGCGCCTTTTTCCGGCATGATGATCTGATTCAGGCTCAACCATTTCCGGTAAGGGCGCTGTCCGGCCAATTCGCCCTTGATTTCCTCGTCGCCGATGATGCGCTCCTGCTCGGTGTCGATGAGGAACATACGGCCCGGTTCCAGGCGGCCTTTGCGCACGATATCCGCCTGCGGAATGTCGAGGACGCCGACTTCAGAGGCCAGCACCACAAAATCGTCTTTGGTAACCCAGTAACGCGAGGGACGCAGCCCGTTGCGGTCAAGCAGGGCGCCAATACGAACGCCGTCCGTAAAGGATATGGAGGAGGGTCCGTCCCACGGCTCGGTGAGACATGCGTGGTATTCGTAGAAGGCCTTGCGGTCATCATTCATGCTCTTGTGGCCGCTCCAAGGCTCGGGCACCATCATGCACATGGCATGGGCGATGGAGCGCCCACCACGCATGAGCACTTCAAGCGCATTGTCGAACATGGCGGAGTCGCTGCCCCGCTTGTCGAGCACGGGCAGCAGCTTTTGGATATTGCCTCCGAACAAGGTGCTGCGGAACTGGCGCTCGCGCGACGTCATCATATTGATATTGCCGCGAAGGGTGTTGATTTCGCCGTTGTGTCCCAGGAAACGGAAGGGCTGCGCCAAGGGCCACGAGGGTAGTGTGTTGGTGCTATATCGCTGGTGCACAAGGGCAAAGCGGCTTTCAAAACGATCGTCAGAGAGATCCGGGTAATACCGATCCATCTGCTGGGCGAGCATGAGGCCCTTGTAGCAGACTGTCCGGGAAGAAAGGCTGACCACGTAGAACTGCTCCAGACCGGGATCTCCGGCGGCGGCAAGTTCGTTCTCGACGGTGCGTCGAATGATGAGCAGGACGCGCTCAAAGCCCTCGCGATCCAGATCGTTGGATTTACCAATAAAGATCTGGCGAATGACGGGTTCATTTTCGCGCGCCAACCACCCGAGGGCAGAAGAAGTGACCGGGACATCCCTCC
>CAIZGN010000517.1 GCA_903932505.1 Candidatus Hydrogenedentota bacterium | reverse complement strand
GGCGTCCGCCATGTGCTTAATCTTTGTTTTTCAGCGGAGATCTTGGATGGGCAGCCTGGCCTGGGAGTGGATGCGCGGATTACGGACTGGGCGTTCGTCCCGATAGACCGGCTGGGAACGATACCACTGCGTCCCGCTTTTGCTGAGGCCTTGCGGGCTGCATTGCGATCCAAGACTCCGATGGAGACGCCCTATCTCGGGAATATCTGGACCTAAGGTCTGACCAAGCATTACCGCCCCCTAGCGTGCTACACTCCTACCATCATCCAAGTATTTAGGAGCCCAATTGTCATGCGTGTTGCCGTGCTGAACCCCTTTTTTGGGAAGGATTTCACCAAGTCCGCGCGTTGGTTTGCGCGGTCGCGCGGTCGGGTCCAGCGCCACCCCGACTATCTGGCCACCGCAGCCGCCGTTCTGGAGCAAGCGGGGCACGAGGTCTTCTTTCTCGATGCACAGGCGAAAAACTGGCCGAATGAGGTGGTGCTACCGCCACTCCGGGAGTTTCGCGCAGACCTGTTCGTCTATCAGGCGTCCACCCCTTCCATTGATGCCGATATTGATTCCGCGCGTTTCTTCAAAGAGTCGCTGGGCGGTCTGCATGTTCTGGTTGGTCCCCATGTCTCCGCAGAGCCGGAAGACACCTTGTCGCGCTCCGGGGGTGCGGTTGACGCGGTCTGCCGACACGAATACGACTATACGGTGCGTGACCTGGCCAACGGGGTTTCGCTCGAGGCCTGTTCCGGCATTTCCTACCTGCGCAATGGCGTCTATGAGGAGAATCCCGACCGTCCTTACATTGAAAATCTCGATGAACTCCCCTTCCCCGCCTGGCAACACATCGACTTGAAGGATTATTGGGACGGGGCGAAATTGCATCCCTTTCTGACACAAATCACCGGGCGGGGTTGCCGACATCAGTGCTCATTTTGTCAACTGCCGCAAATCATGTATGGCCACGGGTATCGCACACACAGTGTGGATTACGTCATCGAGGAGATGCTGCGCAACAAGCAGATGTTCCCTGACCTCAAGGAAATTATGTTTGAGGACGACACGCTGACGATGCGCGTGGCGCGGGATCGGCTGGTGGCGATGTGCGAGGCCATGATTGAGCGTAAGGTCGGACTTTGCTGGAGCGCGAATGCCCGTGTGGATCTCAATGACCTGGAGATCCTCAAGCTCATGAAACGCTCCGGATGCCGCATGCTCTGTGTGGGCTTTGAATTCGGAAAGCAGGAAATCCTGAACAACGTCCGAAAGGGAACCACGGTCGAGCAAATGCGCCAGTTCGCGGAAAACGCGGCGAAGGCGGGCATCCGCATCCACGGCTGCTTCATGTTTGGCGGTCCCGGAGAAACGCGGGAAACCGCCGAAATGACCATCCAACTGGCGACTGAACTGAACATTGACACCGCGCAGTTTTCCGGCGTGGTGGCGTATCCCGGTACGGCGTATTACGATTGGGCCAAAGAATCGGGTGCGCTGGTCCCAAAGCGTTGGCGTGACTGGGTGACGGAAGACTTCGAACAAGCGGGTATCGTAAACCTGCCCGAACTCGGCACCGATGAAATCAACGCCTTCATCGACTTGGGGCTGCGCCGGTTTTATCTTCGCCCGAAACAGATGGTGCGCATGTTGCGACGCATTCGTACTTGGGCCGACTTGAAGGCCAAGCTCTTCGGACTGTCCAGTTTCGTCAACTATCTTCGCGGGGCATCATAGGCACTCGAACTCAATGTCTCCGCTACCCATCGAAATGTCGATAGTGCCGCCACCTTCGCCTTCCTGCGCGTTGGCTTGTTCGCCAATGCCGGGCCACTGGCGGTCCACGTCAAACCCGAAGCACCCTTTCTGAATATCCCCGACGGAAGCGCTGGCTGAAACCTTGAAGGCGCTGCCCTCGGTCAATCGCGCAGTCACACTGCCATTGCCCACCTCAACACTCCAACGTTCCTCGGCCAGCAGGGGAAGCTTGTGCGAAACCGTCACCCGACCGTTGCCCACCTCGGCATCAATAACACCTGCAATTTCCAGACACTGCAGGCTTCCATTGCCCAAGCGCACATCCAGATTGCCTTGGATACCGGTCAACGAAATATCCCCGTTGCCCAAGTCCGTGTCCACCGAACCTATGGTACCATCAATCGAGACGTCGCCATTCCCAGAATCAACCCGAAGTCCCGCCTGTTCAGGCACTTCAATATCATAATCCACGGTGACAATCGCATCGGGAGGAAAGGAAACCTCCGGGGAAATGGTCTCGATAGACACCCCGACGCTCACGGGAACAACCTTGATCTCAATTTCATCAAGGAGATCCTGAAGTGCGTGCTGAACAGCCGTCGGAGAACCATATTGTCGCATTTCCACCTTGACGCTGGCGGTCACACGAACCTCGCTGATGTTCTTTGTGGCATGAACGCTGATTTTTCCGTTCTTTGCATTAACACTCAACAAGTCATCGGCCGCAAAGGGCAGGGTCTTCTCCACAGTAAAGGAGTTCCGCTCAGTGCTGACAGGGCATCCGGCCAGAGTCAGAGCCCCAAGGACAACCGCCCCCCCGACCACCGCAAACTTGAATCGAAGCGTATTCATGGCATTTCTCCCTTAATGGTCAATTCTGCTTCCCGGGCAAACGCCCCGATCTGTTTATTAATACACAAGGGGGAGCATTTTGTTACACCTAAATATCAGTCACTTCATCGGCACCAAGCGAATTTCGAAGAGCTTCGGCCAATGCTTGCCGGTGATAAAAAACCGGTCATTCGGCTTATCATAGGCGATACCATTGAGTACATCGGGATTGTACTGACGGTCTTGCTGCGTCAGCAAACCCTGCAAATGAACGCGTCCACGCACCTGACCGGTATCCGGGTCGATGCGAACCACATATTCGGTTTTCCAGATATTCGCGAATATTTCGCCATTCACCCATTCGAGCTCGTTTAGTTGCGTCACCGGGCCGTTGGCATCCCAGACCGGTAATTCGCCCACGACGGTGAGGGATTCCGGGTCGAGGAAGAAAAGGCGGGACGTGCCGTCGCTCATGATGAGACGCGAACCGTTCTGGGTGAGCCCCCAGCCCTCGGTTTCATAGGAAAACTCACGCAGCAGCTCGAAGGTTTTCTTGTCGTAGACATAGCCCTTCTTCGACTGCCAGGTCAATTGAAATATTTTGTTGCCAAGCACGGCAATTCCCTCACCGAATTCGTTTTCCGGCAGCTTATGCTGCCTCAAGAGGGCACCGGTTTCCAAAGTCACCTGCCGCAAGGTGGAATGCCCCAGCAGTCCCGTCCCCTCATATAGGTTGCCTTCATCTATAACAAGCCCCTGGGTGAAAGCATCTGGATCGTGCGGATAGATATGAATGACTTCGTATCCAAAGTCAGTCGTGACGGATGCCTGCTCACCCTCCGGGGCGGCTTTCTCGACAACTTGCTGGACGGGGGCCGAAGGCTTTTCGCTTTCTTGTGAAATCGCAGGGTGACCTGTTCGGGCAACCGTCGCACTGGAACACCGTAATCCCGACAGGGAGAGAAGTGCCAAACCGGTAAGAAGCACGGCAGTCGTGCGGGAGTACAATTTCATGGACAAATCCTCGGGACGGGCTATGGAGCGTCAGTAAACACATCCTCGTTGTCGAATGGGGGAATTCCTATGATGAGCGATTCGAGGTCTC
>CAIZGN010000516.1 GCA_903932505.1 Candidatus Hydrogenedentota bacterium | reverse complement strand
CCGTTTTCCGAAAGCTGGGCCGCACCCGCATCGCGCGTCCAGTAAATAGCGACCTTGTTGCCAACAATGACCAGGACGGACCTGAGTGGAAGGCTCAGCCGCCAACGCCGAGCCAGAACTGCAGGCAAATGCGGGAACGCCTAACCGATGGTGAAGCTCAACAACCAGTTGCTGCGACCATTGGGGCATGCACAACAACAGTGACCCTACACGCCCGCGTTCCAGACGGCGCCGAATTGATGTCCGCCGACACGCGCGACGAGGAACGTGTGCCGACGGCCATCATCATCATGCCAGCAGAAGAAGAGCGAAGCTGCGTCGTCGGAGCCGAGAGGACTACCAGGCAGGACAACAACAGCCGCAACGACGAACCGCAAGTAGGAAGCGCAAGTTCACAGGAAGGAAGCGGACCTCATCAGGCACCCACGGAGAACATACAAGACGACAACAACGAGAGCGACGGCAAGGAGGACGACGGAACCAACAACAAGAACAGAACGCAGGTCGACAGCACCAACGACCAAGGCAAGCCACCACCAGACCATAGCCCGGCCGACCACTGGCGAGCAGAACATGACCAAGAGAACGACAAGCGAATCGCGGCAGGCTCGACTACGGTAGCTCTACCCTATCTGGGACCCTACGCCGATGGAGATGCAGATGATGATGACGATGCCCTTGTCGACAATGTCCTTTACGGTGGAGATGAAGATGAAGATGAAGACGATAACGATGGCAGCACAGGCTGCTGCTCCCGTTCAAGTTTGTCCGGGTACCGGTGGCCTGCTTGGCTGAAGCCGCAACGGTCGCTCGGCGTCTACTCGTTCACAATGCTCTGCGGCGTAGGGCTATCCGGCTCGTTGTACGATTACCTTTACCTCCGGGTGTCCGACGGCTCAAGCCACCGCTACGCTGAGGAATTCAGGGCTGAGCTTGAACGGCTCGTATTCAATCTGGCGCTCGCCAGTGTGACCGTCTTCAAGGGCACGCCATGTGGTGTTGCTGTCCCGCGCAAGGCCGGTGATTTCAAGCAAATACGCAAGAGTCGCGGCAACTGCGAAGTCAGCTACGCGCTTTCCTTGCGCGTACAGGACCGCTTCACGCGGATGGGCTTGATTGACGTCTACCCGGGCGTCTGGGGTCGTGGACCCAAGTCGTCACGTCGCACGATTCTGATGCCCACCAAGCGGTTTCGTAAGCTGGTCGATAAGTTTGGTGCCGATGCGCAGCCCGTCAGCCTTGCTCATTATGGCCGGGTTATTCAGCGGGCAGCCCGACCAAAAAAGGATGCCAACGACAAGACCATCACGAAGTCCCGACTGCCGGCTAACGACTTCTCGCCAACGCCACGGACAATCGCCTGGGAGGCGGAGCTGAAGGTCATCAACGACAGCAACGTCCAGCACGTCTACCGAGCCGCCAACGGCTTGCGCATTTGGGACAATGACCTGCGCTACGACCGCATCTTCAACCGTTCCAGCTTTGACCTCGGCGGTCGCGTCTACGCCAACTTCCAGAATTTTCCTGGTGTGCAACGCCGTGCATTCACCATCGACGGCGAGCCCGTTGTCGAGTACGACTTCGATGGTCTGCACATCAACATGTTGTACCACGAGCAGGGGCTGGAATTCCCGGGCGATGCCTACTTGGCTGTCGTCTTGGAAGGCTTTGCGACCGACGAACAGCGCCGCAAGTTCGTCAAGATGGTGTTCAACGTGGCGGTCAATGCATCGAACGACCTGTCGGCGTCACGGGCGGTGTACAGCAAGCTGAACTTCAAACCCGTGGAACGACGACTACCGCCCGGTGTCCGCGTACAGAACCTGATTGACGCCATTCGCCGGACACACCCACCTATCGCCGGCCGCATTGCGTCCGATGACGGCCTGCGCCTGCAGCGTATCGACAGCGACATTGCCGTCGCGGTGATGTTGCGCTTTGCCAAGCTGGGCAAGCCGTGCCTGGGCGTACACGACAGCTTCGTCGTGCGCGCGTCTGACGCGGAGTTGTTAGTGCGCGTGATGAAGACCGAGTACCGCAAGCGCCTCAAGTTCGAGCCTGGGGTGAGCCAGAAGTAACTGGCAGCCAATTTGTACGTTCACGAGCCATTACGGCGAATTCTCGGTGGTAACGCGCCACCATGGAGCATCCAGATGAAGTTCAAGATTAGCGACCAAAAGCTCAAGGAAGCCCTCATGTTTGGGTACACGCGCACCCTGATGGCGGGACTTGACGAACGGCAGGAGTACGACCGCTTGCACCCGCACGCGAAGCCGAATCCGGAGACCGTGGAAGCTGTTGCAAGGCAGCTCGTCAAAAAGGTTGTGCAAGGTGACGACAGAATCGCCGAGGCCATTGCTGAGTACGTACAGCGCCGATGGGACGGTAACTACCAAGCTGCGGAAACAGGGTACGCCAAGGACCCTACTTGGCGCGCCATCTGCAAGCACAGTGCGCTACGCACTCGCGGCATTTCGTCGCGGCAATTGG
>CAIZGN010000515.1 GCA_903932505.1 Candidatus Hydrogenedentota bacterium | reverse complement strand
GCACGGGTTGCCGCGACATGGAGCAAACAGCGTTCTGCCGTCTCGGAGTCGTCATTGACGCCTGCGTCCCCATTTCCAGAGAATGCCTCGGCAATTGATGCTTGTTGAATGGCTTAAACCCATTCTAACCCGCTTTATCCTTGTTCATTTCTATTCAATGGGAATATACTTAGGTTAAATCCCACTAATCGGATGCAACCACCTACCCAAGCACACTGCCCATGCAAGACCGCTGGCTATCAGTCGATGAAATTGCCGAATACCTCGGCGTTGCCAAAGACACCATCTATAACTGGGTGACCCACAAGGGGATGCCGGGCCACAAGGTCGGTCGGTTTTGGAAATTCAAAAAAGATGATGTTGACTCATGGGTTCGCGAAGGCGGCTCGGCAGCCTCCAGTGATGACCCAGACGATAAGGAGCCTACCCTTGGCTAAGAAAGCCTCCAAACAAGAAGATAGTGAAATCGGTGCCGAACTGGCAGAAACGGAGCAATCGCCCGAAAGCGGCATTGAAGACGGCAAGGTCTTCGATTACATCACCGGCAACCCGGTCAAGGATACCGACAAGGAGCGCATCCGCCAGCGCATCGCCCGCGCCATCATCCATGAATATGGCATCGCCGCCGAAGACATGGAACCCGACTATAAGCTGAAGGTCGGAGGCAAAAACCGGAAGATCGACATCGCCATCTTCCAGCCCGGCAGTGTGCATGAATTGGCGAACCTTTATCGTGCGGTGGTGGTGGAAAAGGAGCCAAAGTTCGGCACCAAGGGCGCGTATCGCATGCGCGACCCTGACGAGGCGAGTAAAGAGTTCGAATTACTGTACAACGTGATGGCCGAAGTCGATGGCTGCGACTACGGCCTGTGGACTAACGGGCTGGAATTCTTCTTCTTCAAAAAGGAAGTGGCTCGCTTCGACATCAAGTTCAAGCCGATTGGCGATTGGCCGATGGGCGACGACACCATTGGCACCCGCGAAGTGGCCTCCCTCGCCAAAATGCGCCGGGCCGATCCGGTCATGCTGCGCATCGCCTTCCGCCGTTGTCACAACTACATACACGGCAATGAAGGCATGCCAAAGGATGCCGCTTTCTGGCAGTTCCTCTACCTAATTTTCTGCAAAATGTACGATGAGCGCAGGCTCGGCGAGCATCGCGATTTCTGGGCAGGGCCTTACGAACCTTTTAACCCGGAAGGGCAGAAGGCAATCCGCAAACGCATCGAACCGCTGTTTGTGGCGGTGAAAAAAGCCTACCCGGACCTCTTCAAAGGCAATGAAGAAATCACCCTGTCCGACCGGGCGCTGGCTTTCTTCGTCTCCGAGTTGTCGCGCTACGACTTCGCCCGCACCGATGTCGATGCCAAGGGCGCTGCCTATCAGGAAATTGTAGGCACCAACCTGCGCGGCGACCGGGGCCAGTATTTCACGCCACGCGGGGCGATCCGGCTAGTGATCCAAATGCTCGCGCCGAAGGAACAGGAACGGGTATTGGACCCGGCTTGCGGCACTGGCGGTTTTCTGGTCGAGACCTTGAATTATCTGATGAAGGAATTCCGCAAAGAAAAGCAACTCAAGGCCGGGGATGAAAACACCCAGGAATTTATCTCCTTGCGTGACCGCCTCGCCGACTTTGCCACCAAAAAGCTATTTGGCGCGGACTTCGACCCGTTCCTGGTCCGTGCCGCGCAGATGAACGTGATGATGGCCGGCAACTCGCTGGGCCATCTCTACCACCTGAACTCCTTGGAATTTCCGGTGGGGCATTTGCCCGGTGTCAAGCCCGCCAAGGATGCCGTGGGCTTGGGCACAGTCGATGTCATCGCCACCAACCCGCCTTTCGGCTCGGACATTCCGATTACCGAACGGACCATACTCGAACACTACGAACTGGCCCGACGCTGGGAGCGGCAAGGCTGCGGCTTCGTCATGACCCAGACGCTTAAACCCGCCGTTTCGCCGGAAGTGTTGTTCATT
>CAIZGN010000514.1 GCA_903932505.1 Candidatus Hydrogenedentota bacterium | reverse complement strand
TGCGGACAGCGACACCGCGACCCCCGCGACCAAATGAGGTTTCGCCTCAGCACCTAAAAGGAAGCGGGGCCACGCCCGAAGGCCCAGCCCCGCCCAAAATCTGCCGCACAATACGCGCGGCTGTGTTCTTGATCAGGAATTACCCACCAGCGCGGCGAACGGCTTGGAAACCCAGCCCTTTCCGGGGAACTTCACGAATTCCACATGGCCGTCCATGAAGAGCACGTTGCTGCCACCGGGAATGTGGCTGAAGTACTCGGGCCTTGTCGCAGTCAAATCTGCCGAGATCGAGATGTTGCTTTGTGCCTGAGCGGAGGCGGCGGGATTGTTGATGTCGGTGATGAGGAAGCGCTCCACGCCCTCTTTCAAGCGGTAGACCACATCGCCACCGTTGTTACCCCAACCGGCGGGGCTAAGTTCGGCATCGCCATCCATGAAAGCGAAGGTTGCGTTCCCACCCATGGCTCCGAGCAGGAAAAACGGCTGTCCGGGCACCTGTGCGCCCTCATAGACAAAGTCTTCGGTTTCAGTTCGATCCAGAATCCAGCCGAGATAGAAATAGCTCTCATCCGTTCCCGCCATACCCCAACCGGCATCGTTATTACAGGGCATCTGGGCCATATTTTCGCCAGTTGTCGGATTCGTCAGTTGCGGCGGAACTGGGTCCGAGGGGCATACATAAATCTTGGTATCGGTGAGGTATTCGGGATAGATCGAATTGACCGCTGCGGCGTAGGCCGAATCGGCATTGCCACCACTCGAAGGGAACCCTGCATTGGGCCCCGCCACGGAGCAGTCAACGCCTGGCATATCCCACTGCTGAATCGGCGGGTACTTGGCACCGGAACTTTCGTTCGCATACATTTTGTAGATCAAACCAAATTGTTTGAGATTGTTCTGGCAACTCGACCGGCGAGCAGATTCACGCGCGCGGGCCAAAGCAGGCAGCAGGATCGCCGCCAAGATGCCGATAATGGCGATCACGACGAGCAACTCAATGAGTGTAAAACCTCGTTTCTTCATGTTTCATAACTCCTAAATATTTTTCGTTTCACTTCACAACACCACAGTCCGAACGCACAAACGGTCCGCATGGACACAAATTGTATCTGGGCAGCGATTAACAATGCAAAAGGGGACTCTGGATAAAATACTGGTGCCCGGGACTAGGAAAAGCTCTGCAACAGCGCCATGGAGTGATTCACCGGCCAAGGGCCGGGATAGCGTTCAAATGCGGCGTGCCCATCCATGTATAGAACGTTTGCCCCGCCAGGCACATGGTTAAATTTTTGGGGGTCGATTAGAACCCAATCACTCGATATGGGAATCATACTTTGCCCTTGGGCGCTCGCAGCAGGATTGTTAATGTCAGTGATGGCGAAGCGCTCCACCCCTTCGCGCAGACGCATGACAGAGACACTGCCACCTGTGGAGAGGTTTACTTGGAAATCGGAATCATTCTGCCCGGGATCCTTGGCCGCTGTTCCCAAGGCCTGAAAGGTCTGCAGAAAATCGGGATGATTGGCGGTCAGCCAGGCGATCATTTCATCCTTCGTTCCGGCAGGGGTATCGGGCGCGTTGATGGTGATGCCGGGCAGCAACAGACTCCAGCCCATGTACACATAAGCGGCACCGTTGTCGTCCACCTCGCAGGGATAGAAATTCTGGTTCGGTACGCCCGAGGTGGGGGCGGTGTTGAGCGCACGGTCAATCGCGACGACCGTCATCTGGTCAGCATCATTGAATGCGGTTTTCGGGTCGTTTCCCTGCGACCGCGAGGGGCAAAGCAACACGGCGGGATCAGTGAGGTATTCAGGATATATATTCATCCCATCCAGTACGAAATCACCCTCGATTTTACTTTCGCAGTTGTACAACTTCACCGGCGGAAATTTCCCCCCTGAAGTTTCGCTCGAATACATTTTGCAAACGAGGCCCAATTGCTTGAGGTTACTCTGGCATTGGGAGCGGCGGGCCGATTCTCTGGCACGAGAAAGTGCGGGGAGCAGCATCGCGGCGAGAATCGCGATGATGGCAATCACCACCAACAGTTCGATCAGGGTAAAGCCTTTTGTACGGAAAAACATGGCGGCATCCAATCCTTTCTTGCTAACCCCCGTCGAATCCACTTTAGCATGGGACCCTGACGTAAACCAAACCCGTACTGAGAATGAATTGACCTCAGCGCTGCTTGGGACCGCTATTCCCCTTGCGAGCAGGTGGCCAACTGTTTTCCAGACTTAAGAAAAAGCACTTACGCTCCAAGCCTGCCGAAAATCCCCCCAGTCTACCGCCAGCAGCTAATATTCGGTGACAGGGAATCAAGAGTAGTATCGGGTTCGCACCCAGCGCATTGCCCACAGCACGGGCCGCTCCGGAACCCCCTGTCACCTTTTTTCCGATTTCCCCATACGTTGCTGTTGAGCCCCACGGCAGTTCTCGGGCTGCAAACCAAACGCCGGTCTGAAATGAGATCCCTCCCGTTAGGTCGAGGGGAATTTTATCAAAACTGGCGGGGATGCCTGCTAAATAGGACTCCAGCGCAGTTCGTAATGTTCTTGCCAAAGTAATATTCGGGGCGGAATGCAGAAAGTGAAAAGGTCGCTGGGATGAACCAGAAGGGGGGAGCCACAGCTTACGAAGTCCCTGCTCTCCGATATATCCCCAGAAGGTTCCTATGGGATGGTCATACCTAAAATTTGCCGCATCCATCGAGTTCTAATCCCAAGCCTGTGCTTGAAGTAGGCCAAAGGCCTCCCGGCGATCGTCAGAATAAGGGAAGGCCGGGGCGCATGGCCCCGGCCTTCAAGATATCAAACTTTTCAACTGTTTGCGCGAAGTTTACTTCGTGAGGCATCCCAGTGTGAAGTCAATGACATTCGGGAACGAATCCGTGGCAAGCGGCGTATAGGCTATGTCGCTTGTCGCGCAGTTATTTAGGGTGTACAGACCGACCACGGTTACCACAGCCTGCTCAGTCGTGCTGGAGGTAATGGAGCGGAATCCACCGAAGGCCTGCGGACGATAGAAGTCCGGATTGCAGTCATCCACAACCCAAGACACGATCACATTGGGCAGACCAGTCGAATCGCTATCACCGTAGTAGTAGATATCAAGCGCATCGGTGGCAGCAGCGTTAGTCCAGCCGCCTGACGGCGCAGCTTCGTACTGCCCTGCATCGGGATCCGAAACCGGATCCTCGATGTGAGTGTTCTGACCATAGATTCCCGCCGTAAACACCTTAAGGGTATTCTGGTTTCCTGCAGCGTCACCACCCGATTCGCCGTTTCCGCCGACACCAGGCGCATCCACACCCACGATTTCGAGAAGCGGCACGGTGACCACAATCTCCTCAGCAGAGGTGATGTTGTAATTCAGCGAATCCGTGGGGACAAAGTGCGCGAGATGATTTCCGCATGTGGATAGCACGTCGCCAGGGAACTCAAAGACCCACGTTCCGGGAATGTCAGCAGCGGAATGAGGATTGACTGCCGAACCGCCAGTGAAAACCGCTGTGGAGAGAGCATTGCCATAATACACTGCAGCGGTCGGAGCGACCACCGTCGGAGTGGCCTTTGCCACCGTGATTACAGCCGTGTCGCTGCGCTGACTCGCCTCACCCGTCATGGTGATGGTAGCTTCACCCACGCCAACACCTGTGACATCCGCCTGATTGTACAGGGCACCCGCCGCAACCGTTGCAACAGCGGTGCTCGTCGTTTCCAACGCGAATGTTGTGTCATTAACCGTGAAGCTTGAAGCCGTCAAAGTCGTCGTTTCGCCAACTTCGATGGTCGTGGTGGCCGGAGTCACCGCAACGGTGTTTACACGTACCGTGATGTCGGCAGTAGCAACACCACCACTGTCAGCGCCGGTCAATGTGACTTGGGCAAAGGAGTCCAAGCCAGAAGCCTGATGCAATGCTGTAACTGTGCAGTACGCTCCACCGCTTTCCGCGAGGGACACAGCGGTGAGATCGGTGGCCAACCAAGCAAACGAAACTTCCGAGACAATTTGTGAGGTAGCCGAGAGCTCGATCGTGTCACCTTCATACAGCGCTGCCGAGGTGGGGGCGACACTGACCGGATTCGACACCGTCACGAGAATCGACGAAGTCACAGGGTTATAATTGGCCACGTCAGTAGGCGTGAAGACCGCACTCCGAGCCAAGGTGCCCAAGGGCGGCGCAAACGCGCCATCTAGGAAGGTGTAGGTGCCCGAGACGCCTGCCGAGCTGTAGGGATTGACGGCAGAACCGCCGGACACTACTGCTTCCGCATCCGCCAAGGTCTGGCTGAGGAAGATCGCCGCCGTCGGCCATGTGACCGCAGGTGACGCCTTGGATACCGTTACTGTGATGACCGCTTGCAGCACGTTGTAATTCGCCGTATCCGCAGGAGTGAAGGTCGCAGGGTAGTCGGTACCGCTATCGGAAACTGTCGGAGCAAGGGAGGGATTAGCGAAGGTGAAGACACCGTCGCCCACATCACCAAACTGAACTGCTTGAGCCAGAGTCTGACCATAATAGAGCGTAGCCGTGGGCCAAGTGACCCCGGGGTCAGCCTTGCTGATGGTAACGAGAATCTGTCCAGCCACCAAGTTGTAGTTCGCCTCATTATCAGGCACGAACGAAGCCACGAAGGGACGGTTGGAGGATACGGTGGGCACGTCCGACGGCGATGAGAACACCCATGTACCGGGGACAGCAAGACCCGTGTGCGGATTCGTGACCGAGCCGCCCGTAAAGGCGGTCTGGGCCAGAGTCTGACCGTAGGTCAAGGTTCCGGTGGGCCATACGCTAACAACTGGCGTAGTCTTAACGACCGTGACGTCAACCGTATCGGAACGACCGCTCTCGGTACCCGTTGCCGTAATCTGCGAGGTGCTACCGGCATATAGACCGGTCACCACCTGCTCATTGTACAGAGCGCCCGCAGAAAGGGCCGTGGCCGCACCAACCGTAGACCACTCAAACTGGTCGCGAATCGTGTTCGTAGTGGCGGACAACTTTATGGTCTCACCGACCTCGATGGTGCCCGGGGTTGCCGGACTCACCGTCACGGTGTTCACCAACACGTAGATTTTCGCCGTGGCAGACAGAGCACTCGTCGCCCCCGTCACTGTAACATCGGTCACCGTACTCACATCAGAATCCTGATGCAGTGCGGTTACCCACGCATAGATTTCACCAACTTCTTCGATCGCCACAGCGGTCGGGGCTGCGACCAACCAATCGAACGCAGTATCGCCTGCGCCGGAGTCCGGGGTCAATTGAACCCGGTCGCCTTCGTACAAGGTCGCTTCGGTCGGATCGACAAACACTGCCGTCGAAACTTCCACTGCGATGGTTCCGGTGACACTACTGTAATTGGCGGTGTCCGCCGGGGTAAAGACGATACTGGCCGAGTAGCTACCCGCCGGAGGCACGATAGCCGGGTTGGCAAAGGCAAAGCTTCCGGCCACCGGGGCGTTCGTCCAAGGATTGATGGCCGAACCATCACCGGAGAGCACCGAACTGGCCAGCGAGCTGCCAAGGACAATAAGCGAGGCCGAGGACGGCCAAGTGACCTGCGGCGTGGCCTTCGCTACTGTGATTGCCGAACTGTCGGAACGGCTGGTGACTGTGCCGGTGGCGGTGATGTTGACCGGACCGCCCGCAGCAACACCCGTTACCGTGGCAGCATATACTCCGTCGACAGCGTATAGGCCGTTGGCGGTTACTGTCGCCAGCAAGCTGTTTTCTGAACCCCAGTATATGGCATCGCTCTTACTCAGCGCACTCGCCGTGAGGGCAAGTGTCTGGCCTACTTCAATCGTCCCACTCACGGGGAGCACCGTGATCACGTTCGGGGCAACCGATACTGTGATGCTGGCATTGCTTGCACTCGGATTCCCAGTCACACCAATAGCGGTTGTGGCGGGAAGACCATTGAGACGCAACAGGGCGGTAAGAACCACCTCGTTGTACAAGACGCCCGAGGTGCTCAGAGAGGCCACAGCCGGGTTGACGACATTCCAAATGAAGGAAGTATCCCCGGCAATGGAGGGGCTGGAGGTGGCGGACAATGTCAACGTGTCACCTTCAATAAGGCTTGCAGATGTTGGCGCGATAGCAACGCCACCAAACACCGTCAACGTGATCGTACCTGCAACCACGTTGTAGTTGGCGACGTTCGTCGGGGTGAAGGTTGCGGCGAAGGCCTGAGCGTCATCCGCCAAGGACACCACACGGGTCGGGTCGTCAAACGTGAAAGCACCGGCAGGCGTCGAAACCCCACCGGAGAGCAGCGCATCGGCCAAAGTCTGATCCACGAAAACCGACGCGGTCGGGAAAGTCACCACCGGGGTGGCCTTGCTGACTGTGACAACAATCGAGCCGATCACCGCGTTGAAATTCGCAGAGTCGGTCGGAGTGAAGGACGCGGGGTAGGCCGTGCCACTATCCGCGACCGTCGGCATCGTGCCGGGATTTGTGAAAATGAACGTTCCGACGCCAACGCCTCCCGCAAGTTGGGCTTGTGCAAGGGTTTGACCGTAAGTCAACGTTGCGGTCGGAAAGGTCACGGCCGGAGTCGCCTTACTCACCGTCACGACGATGGTACCGCTGACGGTGTTGTAATTCGCCGCATCGGTTGGCGTGAAAGTCGCCGCATACGAGCTGCCGCTCTGGGCAACTGTCGGCACTGTGCTCGGTGCATCAAACGTGAATGCGCCAGCACCGCTGCCACCGGCGGGAATCGCCTGAGCCAACGTCTGACCATAGGTCAATGCCGCCGTCGGGAAGACCACGCCAGTCGGGTCGTCCTTATTGACCGTCACAACGATGGTACCGCTGACCGTGTTGTAATTTGCCGCATCGGTTGGCGTGAAAGTCGCCGCGTATGCGGTGCCGCTCTCGGCAACGGTCGGCTGCGTGGTTGGTGCGACAAAAGTAAATACACCGGAACCGGCACCACCCGTCTGTAGTGCTTGCGCCAAGGTCTGACCATAAGTCAATGAGGCGGTCGGGAAGGTTACGACCGGGGTCGCTTTGATGACTGTGACTAATGATTTGCCTGAGCGTTTTGTGACATCACCCGTAGCGGTGATTTCGACCGAACCGCCTGCGGCTATACCTGTCACGGTGGCCGTGTACCCGTCGTTTTGGGCTACCGTCGCCACCAAATCATTGCCCGAACCCCAAGCGAAGGTATCACTGTTACTCAGCGCACTCGCAGTGAGGGTTAGTGTCTGTCCGACTTCAACAGTCCCACTCACAGGGAGAACCGTGACGACATTCTTAATGACCTTCACCTGGACTGAGTCCTTGCTCGCACTGACATTTCCGGTCACATCCACGCTTGTAGTCGCGTCGAGATCGTTAAGGCGCAAGGCGGCAGTGAGAAGCACCTCGTTGTACAGCACGCCAGAGGTATAAGTTAGCACGGTAGGATCGGCCACATTCCACTGGAACACAGTATCATGCGCCAAGGGATGAGAATTGGCCGTTAGTGTGAGCGTATCGCCCTCGACAAGTTGAGCTTGATCTGGGTCGATAACGACGCCACCAGTGACCGTCACGTTGATCAAGTTGGTAACTACAGCATAATTGCCATCGGTCGGCGTGAATGTCGCAGGAAACGAACCACCAGCGAATGGCGGCACTGTAGTTGGCGCATCGAAGGCAAAGGTACCCGCGCCAACGCCACCAGACAACAACGCATCCGCCAGAGTCTGCCCATAAGCGATTGATGCAGCGGTCGGCCAAGTAATTGCGCCCGTGAAGGTTGCCTTATTGACCGTCACGCTAATCGTGCTAGCAACCGGAGCATAATTGCCATCGGTCGGCGTGAAGGTTGCCGCAAATGCGCCACCCGGAACGCTCGGCACAGTAGTCGGCGCATCGAAGGCGAAGGTGCCCACTCCAACGCCACCGGACAATAGCGCATCCGTCAGGGTCTGCCCATACGTAATTGCAGCAGCTGTGGGCCAAGTGATTGCGCCCGTGAAGGTTGCCTTATTGACCGTCACGTTGATCATGCCGACAACTGCTTCATAATTTCCTCCGGCCGGCGTGAAGGTCGCCGCAAACGAACCTCCAGGAACTGGCGGCACTGTAGCTGGCGCATCAAAGGCGAATATGCCATCAGCACTCGTCAGATCCACACCCGCTAAGGTCGTTCCATAGGTAATCGCCGCAGGGGTAGGCCATGTGACTGCGCCCGTGAAGGTTGCCTTATTGACCGTCACGCTAATCATGCTAGCAACCGGAGCATAATTGCCATCGGTCGGTGTGAAGGTTGCCTTAAATGCGCCACCCGGAACGCTCGGCACAGTAGTCGGCGCATCGAAGGCAAAGGTGCCCGCTCCAACGCCACCGGACAATAGCGCATCCGCCAGAGTCTGCCCATAAGTAATAGCTGCAGCGGTCGGCCAAGTGACTGCGCCCGTGAAGGGTGCCTTATTGACCGTCACGCTAATCGTGCTAGCAACCGGAGCATAATTGCCATCGGTCGGCGTGAAGGTTGCCGCAAATGCGCCACCCGGAACGCTGGGCACAGTGGTCGGCGCGTCGAAGGCAAAGGTGCCCGCTCCAACGCCACCGGACAATAGCGCATCCGCCAGGGTCTGCCCATACGTAATTGCAGCAGCTGTGGGCCAAGTGATTGCGCCCGTGAAAGCTGCCTTGTTAACGGTTACCGTGATTATACCGGTCACGAGCGCATAGTTTGCGGTATCAGTCGGGGTGAAGGTCGCCGCAAACGCGCCACTTTCGGCTACGGTCGGGGCCGTGGTCGGCGCGTCAAATGAGAAGTTACCGGCACCAGCACCGCCCGTCAGCTGTGCATCCGCCAAGGTCTGCCCAAAGGTAAGTGCAGCCAAGGGGAATATGACACCAGCCGGGGCCGCCTTTGCGACTGTCACGACGATCGTACCGGACAGCACATTGTAGCTGGCCGTGTCGGTCGGCGTGAAGGTCGCGGCAAAAGCGCCACTCTCGGCAACGGTGGGCAGCTTGTTGGGGTCGTCGAAGGTGAAGACGCCCGCGCCAACGCCGCCAACCAAGGTGGCGTCAGACAGCTTCTGGCCGTAGGTCAGACTTGCCGTCGGCCAAGTGACACTAGGATTGGTCTTGTTGACTACGCAGTCCTTTTTCGCGGTTATGCGAACCGTTAGCCCAACAACGCCCTTGTTTGAGGCAGTGAAGGTTATCGACCCTTCTTTGGCAACGTCTTCGGTCAGCTTTGCAGCCAGAACCTTGACGGTGACCTCCGCGGTCTTAGCCTTCTTTAGTGATCCGGAGGTAGGAGTAACCTCCAGCCAGTCCTCGGACTCGCTGAGGCTCCACTTTAGGGTGCCACCGCCCGCGTTGGTAACGGTGAACGTCTTTGTTGTGTCTCCGCAGAACGTTCCAAAGTCGAGCGTGTTGTTGGCTCCCAAGTCAGTTTCGATTACCGCTTTCTTGGGGCAGCCGGTCATGACAAGCATCGCCATTAACAGCACGACCGCAAACGATCCGGTGTACAGCCTACCTCTCATCACAAAACCCTCCGTTAAGTTGGTCCCTACCCAAAAACACTGCAGCGCATGGCGCTCAGTGATTCAATCCTACCTGATGACCCTCTCGCTGGCGCTTCCCCGGCGCAACCACAGCGCCCAAAGCGATTCGACGGCGCAAACAGAGCAGTCTGCTTGCATCAGTCTTTCCCAACCGAGTCCTTCCGTACGTGGACACACATTCTCTTCCCGAGTATACAATCGCGTGTTCATTATGCGTCATACCATGCCAATATGTCAAGGGTATTTTTTAGGTTTTTTTTCCGGCCATTTTCGCGATATTGTTGTGCGAAATCTGCATTGGTTCCCCTCGGTCAGGTAAATTGCGCCACGATTGCTAAACCCGTCGCCACACTGGTGAATGTGTCTCGCTGCTTGAGCTTGCCCTCGCCGAAGCGTTCGCCCAGCATCTGCCGAACGGCGGGCACCAGGCTTGTTCCTCCGGTGGTGAGCACCAAGTCAATGTCATTCCCCGTTAATCCGGCCAAGTTTTCGGCCTCTTTGATGCTGTCGTGCATCAAATCCAGACTATGCTCAATAATGTGGGCAAATTCAACCCGTTCCAAGTGCTCCCGCACCTGAATTTCTTCTTTCTGAATGTCAATGAACGTGCCCATTTCTATGGAAAGCCGTTTCTTGGCGGCTTCCACTTCCCGGGCCACGGGATATCCGTAATTCCGCTGAATAAGGCAGCGCAAGGCGCGGAAAGCGTCTGGCTGCGTGGACGTGCCTTCAGCCGCCACCAACCAGTTGATGGTTTCCTCGTTATTTAGCTTGTATAGGTTCTGCCAATCCAGGATTTGGGTGTAAATGTACTGGGGCATCCGCAATTGAGCGGGCCCGTAACGCGCGCGACTTCCGAAAACGGGGAAAAGTTTGCCCCGGATAATTTCCCGGTCGATGGCATCCCCGGCCACGGGCACACCCGCCACGCTGAGAATGCGACTCTCCGCCAGGCGTCGTCCGGCATCGTGTCCCCCACCGAATTCCATGATGCATACGTCGCACGTGCCGCCACCGATATCCACAACCATCAGGCGACGTTTTTCCATTTCCTCCATGGCGTATTCAACACAAGCACCAACCGGCTCGTAGAAAAACACGACCTCTTTGAAACCGGCGAGACTGGCCGCTGTGCGAAGGCGATTCTCGGCGACCTCGTTTTCCTCGGGACGCTCTGAAAATCGCACCGGACGCCCGAATACCGCGCGTTCGACGGAACAACCCGCCGCCTTGTCCACGGCAATTTTGATTCGCTCCAGAATGCGTGCGACGAGTTCCTCGATTTGATAGTGCGTGCCAAACACTTCGGTGCCCAGAAAGGCCTTGTGGCGCAACAGTGTCTTGAGTGATTGGAACAAACGGCCGGGAGAATTGACCTCGACAATGGCCCGCGCGCGAACCGCCTCGCGAATATCCGGATCCGTGTTCCCCGGGCGATAGGACTCGCTCTTGTCGGGTTCAGAAGCCACGTAGGCCTCTATGCTAACGCCCAGATCAACCTGTTTGAGCAAAACTTCGCGATCCACATTCCGGTCGATGAAAGCGTTGGCCGCAGCCCGCCCCACTATGGATTCCCCTTGGCTGGTAATGTACAGCAGGGACGGCAGGGAAGTCGCGTTGTCATTCAGCGGATCCAGCGGAAGCACACGAACCGTTGTTCCGTCTGAAACCGCAGCACTTGAATTGGTCGTGCCGAAATCGACGCCACAGTATAATTTAGTCACGGAAGAAATGCCCTAGTTGCGGTTTGCCCGATTACGATCCCCTGGCGAAGGCAGTATATCACCGATATTGCATGGATTCAACCGTGCATTTTAGGGTGCCGAACCGCATTCAACGCTTTGGATGAAGAGGCCACCGTGCGTATCGCAAAACAACCGAAAATAGACGACTCGCGCGCGGGTGTGGTAAAGTGCCGCCGATGTTTCCCCAACCAATCCTAGTCACTCGTTGAACGAGCAATCCACATAGAGGCGTAATGGACGAGCAGCAGCCACCCCCCACCCACCGATGGTGCGCGTATTTCACAGGTGGAAACGAGTGGCGTTTCCTGCTGTTGCTCTATATAGCCTCACTGTTCCCCCGCCTTCTATTCACGCTCTTGGCCGGAAAGGGCGGTCTGAGTCTGGATGAGATTGAGTACTTCATGCTGGCCCGAAATCTAGCGGAAGGTGAAGGCTACCGCTGGTATTTCGACCTCCCCTGCACGTTTCGCCCACCGGGTTACCCGTTTTTCTTGGCTGGATTGTGCTTTGTGGGCGGCGCGAAGTATTACCTTGTGCGGGTATTGCAGACGCTGTTTATCGCTACCCAACCTGTGCTGACCGTCCTCCTCGCCCGTCTTCTCACGAGTCCGGGCAGGGCGCGTCTGGCCGGATGCTTTGTCGCCTTTTATCCGCCACTCGTGCTCTACGCTGTGGCCCTGATGCCGGAAAATATTTTCATCTCTCTGTTGCTCATGTCCCTTATTTTCCTTGATAAAACCCTGCGCGAAGCCAAACGTCTCCCTCTCGCACTGAGCGGCCTTTTGCTGGCGGCGGCCATTCTTGTACGGCCTTCCTTCACTCCATTTCTCGCGGTTTTGATTCCCTGTTTTTTATACCGCAGCCGCAATACTCGTCTCGCGCTGTCTCAATGGGCAACCGTCACGTTAATCGTACTTACCTCGGTGATTCCATGGATCCTGCGAAATACGGCACAGGCGGGCCAGTTCGTGTACCTCGACAGCACCGCCGGATACAACCTCTACATCGGTTACAACCCCCAGGCCAGTGGAACCTTTGACCTGAAGGTTGCCCAAGATTTAGTGCGTGCGTTTATCGATCGCGGATTAAGTTCGCTGGCCAAAGGAGCAGGGGTTGACCTGCCCCCGTTTGAGGCGGAGAAACTGCTGCAAAGGGAAATGTTCGACTATTTGCGTCCACCGGAAAAACTGAAGACCAATCCGTTCCGGCCATATGCGGATCAAATCGATTCCGATGTTTACATGAGCAATTGGGGTCGCGAACGAGCCCTTGCGTTCATGCAGGAGCAACCGCTGCGTGCCTTGTCACTGATTCCCGCGAAGTTCATGCACTTCTGGAATCTGGAACACCGGATTTTCCTGTTCGCCTATTCGCATAATTTCGTGGGAGCAATCCCCCCCGCGCTGTTGCTGCTGTTGTTTTTTCTCCTGCTGGCCCCGTTCCCCCTGCTGACCCTCGGTGCGCTGACCGCTACGGTATACCGGGCGACGTGGAACCGCACCTGGTGGCTCCTGCTCTTGCCGATTCTCTATTTCACCGCCCTGCATAGTCTTACCTTCGGCGATGCCCGATTTCACTACCCCATTATCCCGCTGCTTGCGATCCTTGCCGCGCAGGGTTCTGAGCTTCCCCTGCGACTCCGGCCGAGTGGTTGGGGACGGGCGGTTTTGCTTTTCGCCCTGCTACTGCTCTTTGCCGGTGTCTGGTGGCATGGGATTCACGCATCTTGGCCGCAATGGCAGGCGGTTTTAGGCCCGAATGGAAACACCAGCAACCTGCGTTTCTGAAGCCCGCGCAGCGAACAATTGGCGCACCGCACATCTCAACCGTTACAATGGCCGACATTCATCCGAGTCATCCCCCCCGACCACGACTGTTCATGGAGACCCTGTCCCTTGCCCAACCCACCACCCTCAGAATCCCGCTGGAGCGGTCTGCACGAGGTGGTGAGCATGTCATGGCCCATCGTGCTCGGATCCCTTTCCTTTACCGTGATGGAATTCACCGACAAACTCATGGTTGCGCGACTGGGTACCGCGCCACTGGCCGCCTTGGGTTCAGCCGGGCTTTGGGCCTATACCCTTTGCACCGTCATTCTGGGGATCATCGGCTGCGTAAGCACCTTCACGTCTCAAAGCCTCGGCCGGGGAAACAAGGAATTATGTGCCTCCTACGCTTGGCAGGGGCTTTATCTCGCCAGCGCGGCGGGCCTGCTCACTCTAGCCATTTGGCCACTTTGCGGCCCCCTTTTCAGCCTCATGCACCATGAACCCGAAGTGACTCGGCTGGAAACCGACTACCTGCGCATTCGTTTGCTGGGTTATCTGCCGATGGCGTGGATCACTGCGCTGGCCGCATTTTTCCAGGGCGTAAAGCGCCCCCAATTGCCCATGTATACCGCAGTGGCGGGGGTGCTGGCCAATATTGTGTTGGCGTATGCGTTTATTTTCGGCAAACTGGGTTGCCCACGCTGGGAAGTATACGGGGCGGCGGTCGCCATGGTCATCGCCCAATATTTGCAACTGATTCTCCTGATGATCGCCTTTCTCAGCCGCACCGTTCACAAAGAATATGGCACCCGAACCTCCCTCGCGCTGCACGGACCGCGCATGCGGGAACTGATGCGGATTGGGTTCCCAAACGGGATGAACCAGTTCTTCGACATCGCCATGTGGGCCATATTCACCGGTTTCATAATCGGAGGCTTTGGCCAAGTCCAACTCGCGGCGCACAACATCGCCCTGGGTTTCATGCAAGTGTGTTTCATGCCGGCCGTCGCGGTGAATCAGGCCATCGCGCCCATCGTCGGACACTGGATCGGTTGCGGACGTGCCGCCCTCGCCAAGCAGCGCACCTACACCGCCATCGCACTCAGCATGGCTTACATGATGGTCGCTGGCGTCGTTTTTGCGGTGTTCGGCCGGTCACTCATCGAAAGACTATTCAGCCACGATCCAGAACTGATCAGGCTGGGCGGGAAAATCCTCATTCTCGCGGCGTTCTTCCAAGCCTTCGACGCCATCAACATCGTGTGCATGGGGGCGTTGCGCGGCGCGGGTGATACCCGCTGGGTTTTCTTTTCGATGATGGCGCTGGGCTACCTCTTTTTTCTTCCGCTATCCATTCTTTTTGCCATCGTGCTTGATGGACAGGTCATTGGTGCGTGGATCGCAGCCACGCTGTTTCTGATGGCGCTCAGCCTGTTGCTCTTTCGACGCTTCCAAAGTGGCCGATGGAACCGCATCAATATTTTTTCGCACCCCTTACCGGCAGCTTGCGCAACCGATCCCTGAGAGGATACGCTAGAGAATGACGGGAGGCTGCAAGCCCCCAAAACGAGTGTGACTTCGCCCCATTCCGACAGGAACCCGACGGCGAGGCACGAAGATTTCTTGGAGTTCTTATGAAAAGACAGTTTGTAAATACATTACAAGACGGGGATACCGTCAACGACTATTTTGTCGCGGTGCGCAAAGACCTGCGAACCAAGCAGGACGGGGGCAAGTTTCTGGGGACCGTCTTCCGGGACAAAACCGGCGAAGTCGGGGGTATTCTGTTTTCGGGTGCCGTTGACGTAGCTCGACTATTCGAGATTGGAGATGTGGTCCATGTCCGGGGCCGTGCCGCCAGCTACCAAGGCCGTCTGCAGGTTAAAATTGACAGCCTGTCGCCACTCAAGGAGTGTGACTATGACCGCGCCGACCTTGTGATCATGCCTGCCGATGTGGCCGGTGACCTTGAACAGCTCTACAACGCACTCAGTGTGGTCACCCAACCGCACTTGCGGAAGCTGATCGATGCGTTTTGGGAGGACAAGGACTTCCTGGAGGCTTTTAGCACCGCAGCAGCAGCCAAAAAGTGGCATCACGAATTCCGGGGCGGCCTCGTTAGACATTGCTATGAAATGACCTGTATCGCGGAAACCATGTGCGTGCTCTTCCCGGAACTGGATCGCGACCTGTTGCTGACCGCCGTCCTCCTTCACGATATCGGCAAGGTCGACGAGATGACCCATGACCTGCATGTGGATTATACGGACGCAGGCAAGCTTGTGGGACACCTTCAAATAGGCGTGGACATGGCGCAGGAAAAAATGCGCACTATCGACGGATTCCCCAAAGAACTGCGCATGCATCTGGTGCACTGCATCCTTTCGCATCACGGTTCACTGGAAAACGGATCACCCATATTGCCCAAGACACTCGAGGCCACCGTGTTGCACCACATCGACAATCTGGACGCGCAGGCGTCGGCCATTTCAAGGATTGCGCGCGACACCCGGGAAAAGGGTCAGGTTTGGTCCGAGTTCATACCGCTAATCGACCGGGTCATTTGGACCAAGGGGAGTTGAGCGACCTCCATCCATGCGATTGAAAGTCTGCATCTTCGCGCATGAGGCCGTAAGAGCCTGGACGCCGCTCTATATCGCGGCGTTCAGGGAGTGTTGTGAGGTTCGGGTCGTTGGCAGAACCATTGAGCCGGGGCTACTAGGCCCCCTTGGATGGGAAACAGCACCCCCACCCGCCCAACCCAACGACTACCGGGATGAACGGGCCGATGCCGTGGCGCTGCTCGATCGGCTCCCCCTGGACTGGATGCCCGATTTGTTCGTGGTTATTCAATCGGGTGCCCCCACAATAGAAAACCTCGCCGCCTTGCGGCGACCGGTTGTCTATATCTCCGTGGACACTTGGCACGACTGGCATGAACTGGTCTATCCCCGTGTCTGCGATTTTGTCTTTGCCGCCCAACGCGTTTTTCCACCCTATCTGAACGCCGGAGGAACCCCGCACGCCCATTGGCTGCCGCTGGCATGCCATCCCGTGGCGCACCACCCCGTTTCCGCCGAAGTTGATCACGACATCGTATTCGTCGGCACCACGAAGTATGTGGTGAACGAAGAGCGGGTGGGGCGACTCGTGCATCTGGCTGGTCACTTCAGGGTGGGGCGGCAGGAAGACATCGACCCGGAGCACATGTGCCGTGTTTTTGCCAGCGGTCGTCTTGTGTTCAACAGTTCGGTTCATCAAGACGTCAACATGCGGGTTTTCGAGGTCATGGCGGCCGCATGCCCACTTCTCACAAACCGCAACGCCGACGTGAACGGACTCGACACGCTGTTCGAGGAGGGTCGGCACTATATCGGGTACGACGATGCCGATCTCGTCGAACAAGCGCGGCGTTTCCTCGACGATCCAATCGCTTGTGCGCGGATTGCCCGAGAAAGCCACGGCCTGGTATTGGAAAAACACACCTATCGCCATAGGATTGATACCCTGCTCGAAACCATCCAAGCCTCAATTCCCGGTCTTGGCAAAGTGGAGGGTTCGCTCCTGCGCGAGGGTGACGCGCTTACCACCTATCTGCCCTTTGGCACGCCGATCATCGTGGATATCGGTATGGGCCTTGATCGATCCAAACTGGGCTTGCGTGGCATCGGTGCCACCCGCGTGGTCGGCGTGGCACCGAATGTGGAACGCCTTGAGCAGCGCAAGGGATCCTTCGATGAATCCCTGGTATGGCCTGTGGAGCCCGCCCGCCTTTCCGGGGCCGATGTGCTACTTTGGAGCGAGCCACGGGGCTATGCGGAGAATTTAAGTTTCATTCTCGATTTTGCCCACACCGCACTTCGGCCAGGCGGAACACTCATCCTCAAATTTCCGGCGGCGAACTTGCCCGCACTCGGGCTTCCACCCGATTTCGACCCTTGGCAAAACTGGATCTACGAACACGGGTTTCACTTGCTGTTATTGCGTAAACCCGGTGAAGGCGCAGCCTCGTTCATCCTCTCCATGCGCAAATTCACGCGCACAGTCAACGAAATGCATACCGACATTCATACCCGCTGGCCGGGTGGACGCGCAGACAAAAGCCACTTGGCGGGGGGGGGCGACGCCACCACCCGCTGAGCGGCCCACTTAAGGGATGCAAAACTCCCGGCTGCGCTGCTTTTTGGGGTCGCCTAACCGTTTCCTAACAAAAGAATGGTATACGGTAGCCTGAACGGGAGTACCGAATGAACGCACACATACTGATTGTCGACGACGAGGAGGACATCCTCGAATTGGTCGAGTACACGCTCAAACGGGCAAAGTTTTCCTGCACCCGAGCGGTCAGCGGCACCGAGGCGATCCAACTCGCCGGTACGCTCCTCCCCGACCTTGTGATTTTGGATCTGATGTTGCCGGGGCTTGATGGCTATGAGGTTTGCAGCCAACTGAAGGGGGATCCCCGCACCCAGGCCATCCCCGTCATCATGCTGACCGCCAAAGGCAGTG
>CAIZGN010000513.1 GCA_903932505.1 Candidatus Hydrogenedentota bacterium | reverse complement strand
CATAAGCAAAGCGAAAGCACCCTCCCAATCCCCCTTCGAAGGGGGCGGTGCAAAGCACCGGGGGGATGTCGCGTATGCTCAGCCCTAAACCCACCCGCACTCAAAAAGCCTCAAAAAAACCCGTCTGCCCTTAGCAAGGAGGATTTCCTTACCCTCCGCGTCATAAGCAAAGCGAAAGCGAGTTCCCAATCCCCCTTTGAAGGGGGCGGTGCAAAGCACCGGGGGGATGTCGCGTATGCTCAGCCCTCAACCCACCCGCACTCAAAAAGCCTCAAAAAAAACCGTCTGCCCTTAGCAGATGCTTTGCGCACCACCGGGAAAAGCCGAAGGGCGGGCGTGTGAAACGCCCGCCCTTCATGTGATTCTCGATTATTTCTTTCCGGGATAGGTGTCCGGCACGATGCTGATACCGGTGGTGAACTTGAAGGGTTTCGGGAAACCGGGGTTGTCAAAGGTGAGTTCGATGAAGAAGGCGGTCCAGCCGGTATCGCCAGGTTTTTCGCTGGCTTCATAGACACCGGGGGAGGATTCCGCCAGCGGGGCGCTTTCATAGATCTTCCCGACACTTTCCAAACGGAAATCGCGGGCTTTTGGATTGTGCGCCTTCCACAGCAATACCGAGGTGGGCTTGGTTTCGCACTGCACCTTCAGGGAACCGTCCTTGGCCCTTTCCCAACTAAATTTGGGGCGCGGTGTGCCCTTGAAAATGGCGTAATAGAACGAGGCGAGGTTGGCGTATGCTTCCGCATTCAACCCGTGATCCGTGTTCGGGACGTAGCAGAGGTATTTCTCGCCGGGGAGGTCGTTGAAATAGAATTTCCAGGAATCCGGGGGGAAGAACTGGTCGCCCGAGCCGTTGACGATGTACTTGGGCATGGTGAAGCGATCCCGGTAGGAATAGGGTTCGACGATCTTGGCCAGCTCGGCGAATTCCGGGGTGTGGATCCGCGAGCAGATGTCCATCTCGACGTAATTGCCCACAGCCGGTGCCCAAAAGCCATAGGCGTTAAAATGGTTGTCCAGCGACGGCACGATGTTGAGCACGTCAATGACTGCGGGTGCGATACCGACGACCCGCTTGTCGACCGCTGCGGTGGTCCAAGTGGTCCAGCCGCGCTTCGAGCCGCCGGCCACAAAGAATCCGTCGATCTTGGGGTATTCTTTTTGGATCACGTCCATCGCGCGGACGACGGCCTTGGTCATGGGCAGACGCGGCAACCAGAGCGGATCACCGTCTTTGAGAAACTTGTCCCATCCGTAGGTGATGAGCTCGTCCTCGACGCGTCCCTTTTCCTTGTATTTTTCCATCTTTTCGCCGGTGAAGTGCAGGGGTTGGTTCGGAATCTGCTTAATCTCGGCCACGATCGTCTTGGTCAGCACCGCCACCATGGACAAGGGGCCCGCATCGGTCGGGGCATTGTCATCTTCGCCGGTGTGGTTGCCGCCGCCGCCGATGAACATGAAGGCCTTGTTGAACTCGACCTCTTTGGGGACGGTCACAACCAGCCAGTGTTCCCACTTCGGGCGGTCGACCTTTGTGGTGTCCAGCCAGGTCTGGGAGACCATGTGATACGCATAGGTCGTATAGGCGGGGGACTCGGTTGTGAGCTTTAAGGAGTATTCAAAAGCGGGATCCGGTTTGGCTACATAATCATCCAGAGGGGTGGCCAAGGCGGTAGCAGCGCCCCAGAGGCAGCACGTCAAACAAAGCGCGCTGAGGAAGTATATTGGGGTTCTTCGTAGGTTCATCGCGGGGATCCTTCTTGATGGGCGTTCCATCGGGTTTGGAGACAATTCGCACATTTTAGACTCATTGCGGGTTTGCATCAAGTGTGCGGGTTCAAGATTTCTCGCTGCGCTCAAAATGACACGTCTTTTGGGTGGCGGGAGTGTCCAGCGCTACTTCGGCGCATCCCAGATGGTGGCGGCGATATAGCGTTCCGGGGATAGGTTGTCCTGGAAGTAGTAGACGGTGACGATTTTTCCGTCGGGCCGTTGGACGGTGCGTGGATAGCCCAGGTCGCGTCCTGCGCCATCGTCGCGCAGGGTTAGCTCCGGGCCCCAGGTTGTGCCGGCGTCGCGACTGAGGCGGGCGCGGATGCCGTAGGGTTTCATGCGCACCCCGTAGGTGAGGGCAATCCGACCGTCCTGCAGTCGAATCATGGCGGCGGGGTTGCCTTCGCCGAGTTCTGCGGGGCGGTTGAGATAGGTCCAAGTCTTTCCGGTGTCGTCGGAACGGTAGATGTCGAGCCAGCTTGGCTCGCCGTCGCGTCGGCGGATGGCGGTGAGCAGGCCCGAGCCGGAAAGTCGGACGGTGGAGGGCATGATGGCATAGCCGGAAGGTTCCGGGCCGATCCACGAAACGAAGGCCCAGGTTTTTCCACCGTCCGTGGTGCGCACGCAGAGGGGACGGCCTTCTTCGCCGTTGCTCTTTGCGGCGGTGAGTACGAGGAGGCAGGTGTGTGAGTCGTAGACGACATAGTCCGTGCGGCCCGCGATGCCCTGCTGGTCGAAGAGGGGCAGCTTGTAGGGGCCGCGCCAGGTTTTTGCGCGGTCGTAGGAATAATAGAAGCGCGAGGGGCCTTTGTCCACCGCCGACATCCGCACGGTCATCGCAAAATCCGGGTGGGTGAAATCAATACCGCCGGGACAATCGCTTGCTTCGGGGATGGGTACTCCGGGGAGTTCTTTGCCATGTAACATGGCGCCTTGGGGAAGCAAGGTGCCCTTTTCAGCAGGATTTTCGATAGTCCAGGTCTCGCCGCCATCAAGACTGCGCGCGAGCAGGTGTTCCTCCGGCTTTTCCCGATCAATGTTGTGGCGCTCGGGGCCGAGATCCTTGTAATAACCCCGACTGAATCCGACGACGATTTCCTGACCCCAGATCCAGATGCCGTGATTGGCGGGCCATCCGCCAAAACGCCCGGCCTCCCGATACACGATGACCTGTTTAGAGGAGGGGACATTTTCCTGGGTGGCGGCAAGCCCTGAGGTCATAACGAGCGTACCCAACAGCATCTTTGTAATCATGATGAATCTCCTGTCTGTGAATACACGGGCGTGGTGCCCATGCCGATACAATATAGTCGCACAGCCCCGTTACCCTCAAACTATTTCGCCCGGATTTGCATTGCCGGAAGGCATCGTGATAGCGTCATTCAGGCATGGTGAGGCGAAAAAGCGTGGGGAGAGCAAGGGTGTCGAAACTAGGGATGCATTCAGGAAAGGATACACACGATGACGGTCATGCGTTGTTGGATTTTTTCGGCGGTGGTGCTTTGTGCGGTTGCAGTGGTGCTGACGGGTTGCCCGCAGGACACGAGTGCTTCGAGCAAGAGCCGGGCGTATTCGGCACCGTACCTGCTGGATTTCAGTTTCTCATTCTTTGACCTCGCCGGACATGCGGTGACGGTGGAGCCTTCGGAGCTTACGGTCAATGTGAAGGAAAGCGGGAACACCATCAGTCCGTCTGAGACGGCTTTTGTTCTGGCGAAGGGGGCGAACAAGGAGCTGAAGTGCTTTTTGGTGCTTGATTACACGAAGAGCATGTACGATTCCAATGCGATCGAATCGATGGAGGCGGATGCGAAGGATTTTATCAACAAGCTCAATATTGATGCGCAGATTGGCCTTTATGAGTTTCATCGTGCAGAGGGTGAGGCCTCGGAGGGGTTGGTGACGGATTTTTCTTCGGACAAGGACTTTCTGGCGAGTCGCATTGATGCGATTCAAAGCGAGTATGTGGCGAATTATCCGGCATCCACGCGATGCTGGGACACGGTGTACGAGGCGTTGAGTCACTTTGAGGCGAAAAACACGCCGGACGAGCGGCGTTTTGTGCTTTTCCTGTCGGACGGCCGTGATGAGTCTAGTATCAAGAAGCCTGCAGACATCATTAAACTTGCGGACTCGTTGTCGGTGCGCATTTTCCCCATTGGTTTTGGCAAAGAGGTCAATCCGGGCGACCTGAAGAACATTGCGCGGGATACGGGCGGGGAGTATTACAGCGCGACAAACGTGGAGCAGTTGCAGGCGCAGTTCCAGCAGATTGTGAGCGACCTCGGTGGACAGTATTCATTGAGGTGGGCCACTTTACGGCGTACGGGAACCTTCCGACCGTCGTTCACGGTCAAGAAGGGGGTGCTGTCCCGCACCTTCAGTGGTCCGGAGTATGCCATTGAAAAATACGCGGGGGACACCCTGCACGGCATTTTGCGGGTGCCTGAATATGCGGTGCAGGGTGGGCAGGTCCGGATTTTCCTGCGCGCCTTTTATGTGCCCCGTTATGTGACCCAGTTGCGGTTCAAAGTTCGATCCGCACTGGTTCCCAGGCCGCAGCTTGTGAGCAAGGCTGACGGGGGCTTGTGCCCGGATTGGTCCTTGACCACGACGCCGATGATGGAGTCGCCGGGGGATTACTGGATCAAGCTGCGCAGCGGTGCGCCCGAAGACAAAAATTCTGCGATGGTTTTTGGCGGATTTGGCCCCCTTGTCTATTTTGATTTCGCGGATATTCCGTCAAATGCGGCGCAGACCTTTTTTCAGGTGAAAGAATTCGACAATTCGGTGCTTCCCAGAGATACCACGTTTGGCGTGGAAGATGTGGCTCCCAGCACTTGATCGGTTTGAAAAGGATTTTATTTAAGGCGTACAATAAGGAATGCGGTTACCTGTGTTCTTCGTTTACCCGTGTGGTTTGACTTGCGGGTTATGCGAGTCCAGTTCATTGGTAGTGTAGACGGGGAGACCCAAAGGGCGGGTCACCTTTATCCCATGACTGACACAAGCAAGAGGAGAAGGAAAGATGAGCAAGCTACGGAAGACCTCGGCATGGTTGCTGGCGATGGGCATTGTGATCGTCGGACTGCATGGTTGCCCGCAAGGGGCGGTGACGCCGGACACGGCATCGGTGCCCGCCTAGGGTGGAGTAACGGTTTTGACGGTGAACGGGGATCTGGTTCAAGGTGAATTGGCGGTTGGGCAGAGTTCCTGGTTCAAGTTTTCGGCCTTGGCGAACACTGACTATGATGTCGGGGTGAGCGGGAACACGGGTCAGTACATCACGGAAGGCTTTCTGGTTGAGCAGTACTATGTTCAGAAAGTGGACGCCAAGAACAAACCGTACTTGGAACTTCTGAACCTTCAAGCCAAATCGGCATCGCTTTTCTTCCCGACGGACACTGAATTCTTTGTGCTGCTGACGAACAACGGGTCGGTGGATGACAAGACGAGCGTGAATTACTCGATTGGGGTCTCCACGGCGAAGCCGGTGGCGGGCGAGGGCGAAATCGAGGTTTTGAAGGTCAAAGACTTTAAGAGCGTCGAGTATACCGATGTGGAGCTTCAGCCGGATGTGCTGACGTGGGTGACTTTCGCAGGAACAAAGGGCGACAATGTGCATCTGGCTGCGAAGGACGCCAACAGCCAGGTCTTTATCGGACGGGCCTATGCGGGCGACAAGCGGACGTGGGTGCCTGTTACCAATGACAAACTCAATCTGCTGAACCTGCCGGAGACAGGCACGTATACGCTTGGTCTCAGCACCGGGGAAGACTTTGAGCTTGCCCAGCGCGGGATTGTGCTGGTGTCTTCAGAGCTCACCTCGGGTGCGGATGTGACCTTGGAGCTGAAGTCTGCCGCCACGCCGACGTTCACAGATATTGCGCTCTTGCAGGGCGCGAAGGTGTGGGTGAAGTATGTGGGCAAGAAGGGTGACAATGTTTTTGTGGACGTGAAGAACGGGGGAGGTGCAGAGGTTACCGTGGTGTACAAGAACAATCTTCTGACGAGCTTGAACGGGATCAATAATCTTCAGGCCGACGGGACTTACTTTATTGCGCTTCAAGGCAGTGGCGCGCCGACGAGTTATGTGGAAACGCAGGTCGGCCTCCAGCTGGTGGGTTCCCAACCGACGACCAGCACGGACTCGGTACCTCAGGAATTAACGGTTGCCGCCGGACAGTCGAATATTCAATATGAGAAAGTCACGGTGACGCGCAGTGGAAGCTCATGGATACGGTTCACCGCTTTGGCGAACGACACGATCCAGTTTCATTCCATAGACAATCAGGGTAAGTTCGGGAACCTGTATTTTTCCGGCGATCCGGCTACGGCCGTCAACAACTTCGCGGCCGCCGGTGTTTACTATTTACAGGTGCAAAGCAATGTGAATGCTCCGAAGGCGGAGGTGTATGTTGGCCTCTACCGATAAACTGACGTAATATCTTGCTTGAGTCTCAGGCCCGGCCCTTGTGGCCGGGCCTGCTTTTTCTCCACGCGGCGCATTATGGACGCATGGATTTGGGGTGCTTGGGGGTGGGGGGATCGGCTATAATTCCGCCTTCTGGTCTCGGTTTGTCGAGACGCGCTATTTCGCATTAACCCCTTTTGTCCCTGTTTATCGGGGCTTCTCAGGCAGAAAGGTTTTCCATGGCTGGATGGGAACCCGTTTTCGCATTTGCCCTCTTGGGTGTGGTCTTTGTGGGTCTGGTATTGGATTTTGCACCGGATGTGCTGTTGATTTCGGGGGTGGTGATTTGCGGGGTCACCGGAATCATTTCGCCCAAGGAGGCTTTTCAGGGGTTTGCCAATGAGGGGATGCTGACGGTGGCGGCGCTTTATATTGTGGCGGCGGCGTTGAGGGAGACGGGGGCCTTGTCGATCGTGGGGCGTCTGTTGCTGGGGCGGGTGCATACGGAGCGCGGGGTATTGGGTCGGATGGGCGTGATGGTGACGAGTTCCTCGGCCTTCTTGAACAACACCCCGATTGTCGCGATGTTTCTTCCGGTGATTACCGATTGGTGCAAGAATAACAAGGTGTCGCCTTCGCGTTTGCTGCTTCCGTTGTCTTATCTTTCGATTTTGGGCGGTATCTGCACGCTTATTGGCACAAGTACCAATCTGGTTGTGGCGGGACTGATGAGCGAGAAATTCAAGCAGGATCCGCAGCGTTTTGCGTTGCTTGCGCCGCCGGGCCTGTTCGAGCTGAGTCCGGTGGGTATTCCGCTTGCGATTGTGGGTGTGGTGTATTTGTTGACGCTGGGTCGTCGTCTTTTGCCGAATCGGGAGGGAACGCAGGATTCGCTTCAGGAAAATCCCCGTGAGTATTTGGTCAACATGCGGGTGGAAGCGGGTTGCCGCTTGATCGGGAAGTCGGTGGAAAAGGCGGGTTTGCGGCATCTGCCGGGGTTGTTTCTGGTGGAAATCAGCCGTGGGGTGCAGTTGATCACGCCGGTTGCTCCCGACCAGATTCTGCAGGAAGGCGATATCCTGACGTTTACGGGTGCGGTTGAAACCATTGTCGATTTGCACCGGATTGCGGGTTTGGAGTTGATTCGGGATTCGGAACTGGATCCGAAGGTGATCGCACGACGTGAAACGATGCTAGCCGAGGCGGTGGTGTCGAATCGTTCGCCGGTATTGGGCAAGACCATTCGCGACAGCGATTTTCGGGCGTTGTATAATGCGGCGGTGATTGCGGTGCATCGCGGGGAAACGCGATTGAAGGGTCGCGTGGGGGACATGGTCTTGCATGGCGGTGATACCTTGCTGCTGCAGGCCGGGCCGCACTTCGTGCGGGCGCACCGGAACAATCCGGACTTTTATCTCGTGCGCGGCGTGGAGGACTCTCATCCTTTCCGGCATGACAAGGCGGTGGCGGCGATTGGGGTTTTGGGTGTGCTGATTTTCCTCATGGGCACTGAAGTGGTGCCGATTGTCATTGCGGCGTTTCTTGCGGCTGGGTTGATGGTGGCACTGGGGTGCATTTCGCTCGCGGACGCGCGAAAGAGCCTGGATATCCCGACGCTTGCGTGCATTGGCGCGTCCTTTGGCTTTGGCGAGGCGCTGGTGAAGGCGGGTTGTGTGGACATTGTGGCGGACACGTTTATTCGGCCGATAATTCATTCCAGCCCGATGATCCTGATGGCCGGGGTGTACATCATCACGGTGATTATCACGGAACTGCTGACCAACAACGCGGCGGCGGCGCTTATGTTCCCGTTTGCGGTGGAATTTGCGTCCACCATGGGCGTAAGTCCTCGCCCCTTGTGCATGACGGTGATGTTTGCGGCTTCCATCGGGTTTGTGTCTCCCATGGGGTATCAGACCCATCTGATGGTGTTTTCACCGGGCGGTTATCGGCTGTCCGATTTCGTGCGGGTGGGACTACCTTTGCACATTCTCTTGTTTCCCATTGCAATGTGGTTGATTCCATGGTGGTGGGCGTTCTGATGTTGCGGAGGCTTTGGCCTTCTGCGCCCGGCTTGATGCCGGGCACCAATTCATTTGAGAGGAGTTAGACATGACTGAATCCAGAGAAGCCCTCGAGCGCAAACTTAATGATTTTGATCCGTCCGTTCGTGGCGGGGCCTTGGACGCACTGCTGGCGCAGGTTCGCGGTGGGCAGATTACTCTTCCGCCACGCGGGCGGGGCTTTAATCTGCATTGCCACACGTTCTTCTCCTTCAACGGCTACGGTTTGTCACCCTCGGGCGTGGTGTGGAAGGCCTTGTGCGAGGGTTTTCGCGCTGTGGGTCTTGTGGATTTTGACGTGCTGGACGGGGTTGATGAATTTCTTGCGGCTTGCCGGAAGGCCGGGCTTCGCTGCTGCGCGGGCCTGGAGACGCGGGTTTTTGTGCCGGCCTTTGGCGGTCGCTCGATCAATTCGCCGGGTGAACCGGGTATCAGCTATCACATGGGTATCGGTTTTGTGTCGGGACAGGCGGAGGACGGGGGCTGTCTGGCGGAGCTGCTGCGCATCGCACAGTCCCGTAACCAGAACATGACTGAGCGCATCAACGCGTATCTGGATTCGGTGCGTCTGGATTATACCCAGGACGTGGTTCCGTTGACGCCGAAGGGTAATGCCACGGAGCGGCATGTGTGCGAGGCCTATGACCTGAAGGCGGCGGCGGTATATCCCGAACGCGCGGCGCGCTCGGCTTTCTGGGCCGGGAAGCTTGGCATGACGGAGGAGCAGATCGCGGGTATTCTCGACAACGCCCCGGCATTCCAAGGCCAGGTGCGCGCAAAGACCATGAAGGCGGGCGGGCCGGGTTACGTGCAACCCGAGGGCAAGGATTTCCCCACGCTTGAGCGAGTCAACGCTTTTATTCTCGCCAATGGCGGAATTCCAACCTATGCGTTTCTGGATGGTTCCTCGGATGGCGAGCAGGCGATGGAGGAATTGCTTGATGTGATGGTGCAATCAGGGGTGGCGGCGGTGAACATCATCCCCGACCGCAACTGGAACTTCAAGGATTCTGCGGTTCGCCATTTGAAGGCCGAGGCGCTGGATCACTTTGTGGGACTGGCGCAGGCGCGGCATCTGCCCATTTGTGTGGGCACGGAGATGAACGCCCATGGCCAGCGATATGTGGACGATTTTGAGGCTCCCGAACTGGCCAAGCACTACGACGCCTTCCTTGAGGGTGCCCATATCCTCCATGCGCACACGCTGTTGCAGGCGCATGCGGGCTTGGGATACACGAGTGCGTGGGCGGGGCGTCATTTTACGTCCGCGCAGGCGAAGAACGCGTTTTATGCGCAGTTCGGTGCGAGCGTGGAAGGCCCGGAAGCGTTGTTCGCAGCGGTCACCCCGGAGCGCACTCCGCAGGAAATATTGGACGGGCTAATTTCGGCGAAGTCATGAGTAACCGTTCGGCCTGATGACCTATTGAAACGAATGTACTGTAATCTCGAATCCGCCGGTGGCGGACTCTGAACGGTTTCCGGAAAGGATACTGCCATGCGTATGCGACAAGGAATGGTTTTGGTTCTGTGGATGATTGCCGCCGCGACCCCGGTTTGGGCGGCCCAAGGCTTTTACATTGCGCCTCATGTGAACAATGTCACGAAGGACGGGATTACCCTCATCTGGGAATCGCGTGAAGCGGAAAAGGGCGTGGTGGAATACGGGAAAGGCGGCGCGCTGACGCAAAAAGCGGAAGAAGCGACCGTGCAGACGATTCACCGGGTTCGCATGACGGGACTCGAAGCGGGCACACCGTACGCGTATCGGGTGCGGTGTGGCGGGGAGATGCGTGAAAACACCGTGAAGACCGCCCCGGCGGAGGCGCGCCCCTTCACCTTCGTTATTATCGGCGATTCGCGCCGCTGGGAGGATTCCTGGGAGCGTACGAAGATGGGCGAACATGCCGCGCAGTGGAATCCCGAGTTTTACATCAATATGGGCGACTTGGTGCTCAGCGGACACAAGTACGAGCTTTGGCCGGAACATTTCAGTCGTTTCGGATCCATCATCGACCATCTTTGGATGGTGACAGTGCGCGGCAACCACGAGGGTGGCCGTCAGGAGGATGTGGAAAACGACTGGTTCGGCAAGTATCACGAGTTGCCCGGCGCGGGTGAGCCTTTCTCCACTTTCGATTGGGGTAACACCCATTTTGTGTTGTTGTCGACGGATGCGGTGCGGGAAGCGGCCACGTATCTTGATGAACACCTCAAGGACGGGGCGAGCCCGTACACGGTGGTGGCCCAGCATTTCCCCATCTACAGCACGGGCTACTGGGGGCCGATTGACAACCGCAAGGAAATGGGGCAAGGGAGCACCAAGCCGATCGCGGAGGCTATGGATCGCCATCATGTGCCGCTGAATTTTGCGGGCCATACGCACATTTACGAGCGCACCCATCCCCTGCGGGCCGGGAAACGTGACGAGCGCGACGGATGCGTTTATGTGGTCAACGGCGGCGACATCAACGCGAATTATCCGGAGCCGTTTTCGGCCATTACGGATGACCGGAGTGCGTCAGAGAAGCCGACCTATACGGTGGTGCACATGGGCGAGGACCGGATTTGGTTGCGCACCTTCTGCTGGGGTCGCGAGGCAAAGGCCATTACTGAAATCGACTACCGGGTAACCTGGCGGGATGAAGCCGTGCCCAAGGCGGAATTGATCAAGCTCTCCGGTGCCACGGGGGCAGCCCTTCTGCAATGCATCACGGAACTGGGCGCCATGAGCTATGCGCCTGCTGCGGAAGTGATTTTGCCGCACTTGGCCTCGACGGATGCCGTCACCGCGCAAACGGCGGCGATTGCCTTGCGCTGTATCGGGAACCCCGACGTTTCGGCGAAGCTGTTGCCGTATCTGCGCACCGAAAATCTCGGGCTGCGCCGGGAAATCGCACGCACGCTTGAGATCGCGATGACGCCCGAATGCGTGAAACTCGTGCAAGAGGCTGTCTTGGATGCCAGGCAGGATGAGACGACTCGGGTGCGCCTTTTTGGCGCGTTGCAGTATAACGCCGATGCCGGTGTCGCGAAGGAAGTCGCGTTTGGCCTTTTGGCGCAGGCGGATGCTGCCGCACCTGTGCGGGAGCGGGCCGCGTACGGGCTCGGGGTCCTGACGACCATCGACGATGCGCCGAAGCTGGCGCGGGTCTTTCGTGAGGAAGCCTCGCCTTATGTGACGCAGCGTCTGGCTTTCACGCTGAACCGCCTGACCAACAACGCGCAGAACATCACGGACAAGGGCGATATCGTGAAGTCCTCTCCCGGTGCGGGTCGTGACGCTTTCATTGCGCAATGGCTGCCCAGCGGTAAGCGATAGGGAAAAGATTGCGGGTAAACCCGTGTGGAGTGCCTCAAAGGACTGGCCAAGAGGCTGTAGCGCATAGGGGCGAGTTCTGGCGTGGACAGCCTGAGCAGGTTTCGCCGGAGCTTTCCGAAAAAAAAGAAACCGCCGCAGATGACTGCGGCGGTTTCGTTCTTTATGGTTGCTATTCCAACACGGCCCCGGTGTTGGCGCTGGTGACCATGCGCTGGTAGCGCTTAAGCCATCCGCTGAGCTTGCGATCGGGCGGGGTGACGCCTTCCAGCGAACGGCCTTCAATTTCCGTATCGCTGAGACGGATGTTGAGTGTGCGGGCGGGGATGTCGATCTCGATGGTGTCTCCATCGCGGACAATGCCGATGGGACCGCCATCGGCGGCTTCGGGACTCACATGACCGATGCAGGCGCCGCGTGTGCCGCCCGAGAAACGACCATCGGTAATGAGGCTGACGCTCTTGCCCAAACCGCGTCCCATGACGGCAGAGGTGGGTGCGAGCATTTCGCGCATGCCGGGGCCGCCCTTGGGGCCTTCAAAGCGCAAGACCACGATGTCGCCCGCTTTGACTTTTCCGTTAAGGATGCCTTCCATCGCTTCCTCTTCGCTTTCAAAGACGACGGCGGGGCCGGTGTGCTTCATGATTTCGGGATCCACACCGGCCGCTTTGACCACGGCACCCTTCGGGGCCAGATTGCCGAAAAGGACGGCCAGACCGCCAGTGTCGCTGTACGGTTTCTCGATGGTCTTGATGACCTCGTGATTGGTGGAGCGGCAACCCTCAATATTCTCGCCGAGCGTCTTGAGGGTGACGGTGGGGCAATTGGTGTGGAGCAGACCGGGCTTGCGGGCAATCTCGCCGAGGATGGCACCGATGCCACCGGCGAGTCCGACGTCTTCCATGTGCCAATGGGAGGAGGGGGAAACCTTGCAGACATTGGGCACGCGCGCGGAGACCTCATTGAGGCGTTCGAGCGGATAATTCACACCCGCTTCCGTGGCCAGCGCCAGCGTATGCAGCACGGTGTTGGTGGAGCCGCCCATGGCCATGTCGAGAGCGAATGCGTTGTCGATGGAGTCGGCGGTGACGATGTCGCGCGGGCGGAGATTGGCCTCAATGAGCTTGATGATTTGTTTCGCGGCCTGTCGCACAAGTTCCCGGCGTTCGGGGGTGCGCGCAAGGATGGTGCCATTGCCCGGGAGGGCCAGGCCGATGCCTTCGCAGAGGCAGTTCATGGAATTGGCGGTGAACATGCCGGAACAGGAGCCGCAGCCGGGGCAGGCATTCTGCTCCAGGTCTTCAAGTTCGGCCTCGGTCATGTTACCCTGCTTGTAGGCCCCCACGCCTTCGAAGACGGTGATAAGGTCGGTGGCTTTGCCATTCTTGACTTTTCCCGCAGCCATGGGCCCACCCGACACGAAGATGGTGGGGATGTTGACGCGCATGGAGGCCATGAGCATGCCGGGTACGATCTTGTCGCAATTGGGGATACAGATCATGCCGTCGAAAGGATGGGCATTGACCATGGTCTCGACGCAATCGGCGATGAGTTCGCGGGAGGGGAGGCTGTAGCGCATGCCGCCGTGGCCCATGGCGATGCCATCGTCCACGCCGATGGTGTTGAAGACGAAAGGAACACCGCCCGCCTCTCGCACGGCTTCCTTGGCAATCTCGCCCAACTCGGCCAGATGCACGTGGCCCGGAATGATGTCCGTGTAGCTGTTGCAGATGGCGATAAAGGGCTTTTCGAAGTCAGACTGGGACTTGATTTGGCCAGTGGCCCACAACAACGAACGGTGCGGGGCGCGTTCAAAGCCTTTTTTCATAATATCACTGCGCATGGAATGGTTCTCCTTTTGAAATCCAAGTGAAGCCATAGTATACCCCGATGCGGTCGAATACTCCAAGTGGCGAAAGCCGGGTTAGATTCAAGGACTGGTGATTGTGACGTAGAGGGGTTGCGCTTTCCAGTCAGGGCGCAGCATCGCAAAAACGAGCAGGGGCGGCAGTGCGGACTCATCGTCCACGCCTTGGACGGCGCGCAGGTTTGTGGCCGCATTCTCGGGAAGTACGATGCCATCAAACCGTGAGTAGGATGCGTAATAGACGGGGATGTAGGCGCGGATCTGTTCACCGGAACGGAGTGCGGGGGTTTTGACGGTCCAGCTCAAGTCGGTGCCAGGATGGTCGCTTCCGGCGACTTCGGGGGTGTATTGAATGCGGAGCGGGGTCTCTTCGAGTGGGCCCTCAAAATCCAGGGCGAGCAGGGCGGTATGGGCAGGCCAGGTTTGGCGATCCGGAGGCACGGTTTCCATCTGTGCAAAGGCCGGGATGGACAGTTGCGTGAGTCCCTTGCCTGTGGGCTTTGTGGCGGGTTGCAGAGGGCGGACTGGCAACTGGTCATAGGCACCGAGGAGCTGTTCCACGCGGCCCTGTTGGGAGACCCGCAGTATCCACAAGGAAGATGGAATGAGAAGCAGGGTGACGATGACCATGGCGACGGGGCCTTTGGCCCACTGTCGCCATTCGTTGCGCGGGGAAAGGTACTGTCCATTTCGTGCCTGCGCAATCCACTGGAGGGTTTGTTCGGAGAGATAGCCTGTTGCAAGCAGCCCGACAATCGCCCAGTGCACATGGTGGCGCAAATTAAACTGAACCGCAGAGAGACCGAGCAGGTAAAGGCCGAGCATCAAGGCCAGAAGTCCGTGTCGCCAATTTCTGGCGGCGAGCACGAGCAGTGCGGCGAGTACCTGATAACGCCCGAAGCATGCCAGGGCCTTGAGCAGGGTGTAGTGGATGTGGAAGAAGACAGCGAAGGAGGGATTGAGCAGTTTTCCGGGAGCGGGGTTGGGTTGTGTCGGCAGGAATCCGTCCAGAACGCGCCAGACGGCCGCACAGGCGCGGGTGGCAAAATCGGCGGGAAAGTGGTTGAGCAGGTCTTTGAGCAGCGTGGTTCCTGCGCGGTCATAGTCGAGGGAATACCATGCGGGGGCTTGCGCCCAGCCGAGGACGCGCTGGGCGTAGTTCTGGGTGACATGAATCATGAGGGTGTCGGAATAGGGGCCACCGAAATGGTAGGGGGCACCACCCACCCCGAGGCGGCCTGTGCATCGGTCCAGGAGTCCGAGATAGACGTGGTCGCCTGTGCAGGCACCGATTTGGGCGCGAAAAAAGAGGATGGGCGCGGCGGAAAGCAGAAAGGCGAAAAACATGAGGGCGATGGCCCCGAGCTTCGGTTTGTACACGGATTTCCAAGGGCCGGGGGCAAAGCACAGGAGGGCAACCGGAAAAAGAGGCAGCATGACCATCATGTCATCACGGCAACCCAAACCGATTCCGGCAATAACGCCATAGGCCGTCGCGAGTCCGAGGAGCGGGCGTGTTTTCCAAGGACGGGCGACGAGTATTCCGAGGAGGAATACCAGCCCGAAGATCAGCGGCACTTTTCCATAATCACGCAGCCATTGCAGGTAGGCCAATTGGAGCGCGGAGGTGCAGAACACGAGTGTGAATGCGATGGCGAGGGAGCGCCGCATGAGGAGACGGAAGAGGCCGTAGGCGGCGAGGGCGGTGAGTCCGTACAGCAGCGCGAAGAGGATGGACAGGGCCGGCCAGGACACGCCAGTGACGCTCCAGACGGCGGCAATGGCGAGTTGGGTATACAGGTAGAGCAACTGCATGGGGTCGAATTCGGGCAGGGGCGGGATCATGGCGGGCAGGGCGCGGACGTCCAGTACGGCGGTGTGAAGTGTGAAGAAATCCTTGAGGGCGGGGACGGCGTTGATATCGGGGTTGAAGTATCCCTTTCCAAGGGCGAGCATGGCTGCGGGGCCGTACTTAATCTGCCAGAACATTGGTGTGCCCCAGCAGACCGTGAAGGCTCCGCCGATAAGGGCCGTAAGCGCGAACAGGGCGAGGCCCACTTGCCAGTCTCGCTTCAAGGGCGGTGTCGAGTTTTCATTCATCCAAGTCGATCTCGAAGAGGTCGGCGAGTCGCGTTTGCATGGGATGATGCGCGGAACCGGAGGGTTGGGCATCGGCGAGCGGGGCGTCTCCGGCGGGTCGGGGCGCGTGGCGCAGGGCGGCTTCCAAACGGGCCATCTGCCGCGCCATTTCGGCGGCGCGCGCGCCGAATTGGGCGCGGGCCATTTCCAGGGCGTGTTCACCGGCTTGCAGCTGGTTGCGTGCGGCGGCGAGGGCTTCCTGCAGTTGTCGGTTTCGGGTTTCGGCGGATTCGACCTGGGCGGACAGTTGTTTGCGCTCTGAGTCCCAAGCTTGCTGTTCCGCTTGCCGGTGCTGCTGGAATTCAGCGATCTGCTGCCGGGCGGATTCCTGCGTGGCGCGGGTCTGCAGCACTTCCTTTTCCAAATCTAGGATTCGCCCGGAGACAGGGCCTTCAGCGCGGGCGCGAAGGCTGGCACCGAGCTGCTCAAGGGCGGAGAGGGTTTCCTGTCCGGCGTAGGCGAAAGCGGCCTGCCCGGCGTGCACCTGATCAAGGCGATCCTGCACTTGGCTTGCGAGTTCGTGGAGGAGGCGACGATCGGCGTCGTTTTCTATCTCCACGCGGTTGAGTTCGCCTTCCATATCTGACTTGAGTGCGAGTATGGCGTCCAATTGTTCGATGCCCGACTTGAGGGCGGCCTCCTCGGCCTCCGCCTTCGCGGCCTGATCCTGCAGTTCGTCGCGTTCCTGCCGGGTCTTCTCCCGGGCTTCGCAGGCTTCGGCGAGTCGAAGTTCGGTTGCTTCCTTGGCGGCGAGAACTTCGCGCAGGCTAATCTGACGCGCTTCATGCGCCCGGATTTCGGCCCGCAAACGGTCGAGACGATCACCGAGTTCTGCGGCGTCCTCCATCAGACGGACGCGCTCCGCTTCAACGGCGCGGGCCTGTTCTTCGATGGCGTTTTTCTCGTCCACGAGGTTTTGCAGTCGGGCGTGTTCCAAGACGGCAGCTTGCATGACCTCCCGTGAACGGGCGATCTCGTCGTAGGCGGCCTTGGCGCGTTCCCGGAGAACCTCGCACTCGGCCTGCATGGCCTCGAGTGCTTGGGCCGCCCCGGATTTTTCCTCAAGCAGTCGGGAAATCTGGTCTTGGTTGGCCTGACTTTCCTCCACAGCGGCCGCGCAGGACTTGAGTTCATCCCGCAACCAGGTCATTTCTTCCAGACTGTGATTTCGGGCGGTCTCGGCGTCCCGGAGGGTCTGCTCCATTTCGAGCTGCGTCCTCAGTGCGGATTGCAGCCGGTCATGCTCCTGTTGCGCGGTATCACGGTCGGCTTGGGCGGCTTCCATTTGGGCACGGAGACGGGCGAGGACTTCCTGTATCGCGTTCCGTTCTTCCTCGGTCTCGCGCAGCTTGTTCTGCATGGCTTCATTCGCCTGCAGCAGTTCCTGCAAGCGACCCTGATCGCCCCCGACAATTCGGGTTTCGGCCTCGACATCGGCCAGCTCGGCGGAGAGTCGGCCTATGGTTTCCCGCAGGGCTTGGATGTCCGCCTGCGCTTCGTTCCGCAAGTTTTCCATTTCGCGCTGGCTGTTCTCGAGGGCGTTGGCCTGGGCCGTGGTACGCTCAGCTTCCTCGGCGTTCCGCCAGGCTGCCTCGACCGAACCGGCCAGTCGCTGGATTTCAAGGCGGAGCCGCTCCTGCTCGCTGATCATGTCTTCGGCGGGGCCAGTCCACTCTTCGGCGAGACCCAAGAGGTGCTCAAGTCTACTTTTCTCGGCGAGGAGCGATTGCATGTCGGAGCGCAGGATGTCCAGACGTTCCGCGTTGCTCCACGCAAGCTGTCGGGTTTCGTCCCGCTCGGCGCAGGCTTCGGCCAGTGCGGCGTGAAGCCCCTGCGCGGCCTCAATGGCAACGCGGGCATCGGCAAGCCCGGCCTCGAGGGTTTGGCGTTCCTCCTGCAGGCTGGAAAGGCGTTCGCCCATGCGCCAAAGGTCCCTGCGTGCCTCGGCGAGTTCACGGACCTGTTTTTCCATGGAGGTCCCGCGCTGGAGGAGTCGCTCGCGCTCGTCCTTGACGGCGGCGAGCTCCGCCTGCACAAAGGTGAGCTGCTCGGCCTGATCCCACAGTTCGCGGCGCAGGGCGCGTCGTTCTTCGTCCACTTGGGGCAGGGAGGCGGCGAGAATTTCCAACTCGGCCTGGCGCTTTTCCGTGCGTGCGCGTTCGCGCTGGAGTACGGCGATTTCTGCGTTGCAGCGCTGCAGTTCTTCCTGAAGGCGGGTTTGGTCCTCGCGGGTGGCATCGAGTTCGGCCTGCACGCTCGACAGTTCGGCAGTTCGCGCACCCGCCTGTGCAAGACGGCCCACGAGTCGCTCGCGTTCCTCGTCCCAGTTGGCCTGTTCCTTGCGCAGGGCCTCCCATTCGCGGGTTCGGCTTTCGTGGGCTTCGAGGAGTTTTTCCCGGCCCGCTTCGGCCTCGGCGAGTGCGCCTTCCAGAGCGGCTTTTTCGGCGAGACGTTCCCGGAGTCTTTCCTGGGCGGCGCGCGAGGCTTCCGCTTCGGCCTTGCTGGCGTTGATTTCGCGACGGAGTGTTTGCAATTCCGACTGGAATTGGGCCATCTCCTCGACCTTGACGCGCAGGGACTGCTCCAGCAGCACCTTCATGCTATCCAATTCGCCCGTTTGCCGCTGGAGACGTTGGCACTCCTGCCGGAGGGTGTCCCGCTCGTCGCGGATGGCGGCGCTTTCGGCCCGCTGGGTGTTGAGGGCTTTGACCGCTTCGGTGTGTCGTTCTCGGAGGGCGTCGAGTGCGCTCGTGTCACTCAGGGTTTCCTCCAGCTCGGTCTTGAGTCGCGTGAGCTGAGCGGTTTTCTCTTCCATGCGAGCGCGCATGCGCTCGTTTTCCGCAAAGGCGCGGTCTCGCTCCGTATTGGCGGCGGCGATCAATTCACTGGCTCTTGCGGCACCCTGGGCGTGCCAGACCTTAAGCTCATCTAGGGCGGAGGTGTCGGCGAGCTGCGATTCCATGCGCGTGCGAACGGCCTGAAGGGAGGCGAGGTCGGCCTCTGAAGACTCCCGGTCACTTCGGGCGCGGGCCAGGGTATCGGCGAGTTCTTTTTCGAGGGCGGTGTGCTGTCCCCGCAGACGACGGATTTCCGCACGAAGGATGTCCATCTGGTCACTGGCAAAGCGGGCCGTTTCCGCGTGGGATTCCTGGAGTTCGTCGAAGGCGCGGGTATCAGAGAGGGACTCGTAGAGCTGCTGGCGCTCGGCAGACAGGTCGTCGAGTTCCTTGCGCAGGGTGTTGGTGCGTTCGGCGGCTTGGGAGATGCGGTCCTCGTAGGTTCGCTCGACGGCATCCCGTTCTTCCCTCGCTTCGGCCATTTTCATTCGCAGCGAGTCGAGTTGTCCCCGCAGCATGCTTACCGTTTCTTCGTGCCGGGCCTTCAACTGATCCAGCACCGAAGTGTCGTCCAACACGGACTTAAAATTGGCGCGTTCGGTTCGCAGACCGTCGGCTTCGCGGCGGAGGCGCTCGACTTCCATGGGCAAGTCGGCGGTTTGCGCGACTTTGTGCTCCAGCACGGTGCGTTCCTGGCGTGTGCTGCGCAGTTCTTCACGCAGGTTGTCGAGCTGCTCGTTCAACATGCGGATGGTTTCGCTGTAGCGGAGCTTTACTTCGTCGAGGGAGCTGGTGTCGGTAAGGGCGCGGCGGAGTACCCCGTGTTTTGAGCGAGACTCGGAGAGTTCGCGGCGCAATTCGGCGGCCTCGGTGGCTGCGCGCACGGCGCGTTCCTCGATTTCGGCGCGCTCGGCCTCAAAAGATTGGCGGTTGGAGGCACTGGCGGCCTCGGCGCGTTCGCGCGCCTCTTTTTCAGCGGCGAGTGCCTGACGGAGGGCATCGCGTTCCGCTGTCATGGTATCGCGGAGTTCGTCGCGCTCGGCTTTTCCCCGGGCGACTTGGGCTCGGAGTTCGGAGAGATCCTGGGATAGTTTTTGCTGCGTGTCGGAGGATACGCGCAGGGTCTCCATGTTGCGAAGGACGGACTCCAACTCGCTGGAGAGTCGTTCGCGATCCTCAATAAGCTCCTCAAGCTCCGCCTGGACGATGGGGTCGGGTTGGGGCATGAGACCGGGAAGCGGGAGGTTTGGGACATCGTCCCATTCGACGTCGTCCTCGCTTTCTGGCAAGGAAGAGGCGGTGGGCCAGTTCGAAGGCGTGGTCGGCTTTGATGTGGTCACCGCAGGACGCGGGCTTGCTTCCACCGTCGCGTCGGCGGGGTCCATACTCAGGGTGCGCCCGTTGGAGAGGAGGGCGTGAAACCAGGCACTAAAGCGGGGCAGGGATTCGACGGGCACCTGACTGGCCAGAATGACGGTGTGACCGTGCTGCAAAAAGAGTTCGACAACCCTTTCGAGTTCGTCACGGAAATCGTCAAACGACTCGGTATCGTCGACCAAGAGCAGGCATGGGCGACCCTGCTGGATGGGCGCGGGGTGCTTGGCCAAACGCCGCACTTTTTCGGGGAATTCGCCTGCGCGGACGAAGGCGAGGGCTACGCCCACGGCATGCTGCCGAACCTCCTCGACAATCGCCCACAGCAGATGCGTCTTACCCACGCCGCCGGGCCCCATGAGGATGAGCGGACAACCCGGGCCATGCCGCAGATGCGCAGCATCGAGGCAGGCTTGATACGCCGCCTCGTTTCCGGGGTGGACCTTGAATGTTTCGAAGCTAAGGGCATGCATAAGCGTACGGCTTTGCCGAAGTTTCCTCCCGTGCGCTGATTGTAGCCCCCCGTGCTCGGACAGTCAACCTGCCTAGCGCGGGTTTCCGGGCGGGAGTCTCCGCTTCTGGATGCGTCCATGGGGATCCTGGAGCAAAGCGAATATCCGTTGCAGGCTGCGTCGGCAGCTTTGGAGTGCCTGGCGCTGTGAATCGACCAGATCTCCGCTGGTACCTTCGAGCAGCAGTTCGATGAGTCCAGACACGGAAGAGAGCGGGGAACGAATGCGCCGCACAATGGTTTCGATATAGGCCTGCCGGTATTCTAGGGCTTGGTCTTGCTGCTCCTCTTCGGGCGCGCCCGGGGCGGTGGCGGGGAATTGTGACGGTTCCGGTATCTGCTCGGCAAGCACTGCGACATGGTGTCGGCGGTTTGCCCGGTAAAATGAGCGCAAGCGCATCTGAATGTTCTTTTTTTCACCCCGGTCGGTAAGAATCACGGCTTCGGCCTCGGAGACCTGAATGGCACCGGGTTCTTGTTCCGGCGGTGTCAGTAGATTTTCGATATTGAGGAAGGCAGCAAAGTGCTGACCTTTAAGTTGCTCCCGGGGAATGCCGAGGAAGTTGCAGGCGGGTTCATTGATTTCAGAAATAGTGCCCGCCTCGTCATAGACGAGGATGGGGTCGGGGGTCGTGTCCAGAATTACGCGGATGGTTTCCTCGGAAAAAGCGAGGTTCCGGGCGTGTTCCCGGGCCTGCCGCCGGACGTTGGCTGAATAACTCATGAGCTGGGCGATCATCCATCCGCCACAAAGGAGCGCGATGGTGTGCCAGAAAAGCGGCAGATAGTCGGGCATGATGCCCCAGGTAATCCATTGGACGGCGACCGCAGCAACTTGCGCTCCGGCCGAAACGAGAACCACGGAGAAGACGTTGAGGAAGCTCGGGGCGTAGGCGGCGTAACCCACCACAAAGATAAGGTAGAGGGCGCTGGACGGCACGGCGGGGTAACCCAGAGTCACTACGAGGGAGGTTGTGCCCAAGTAGAAAACAAAATTGGCTAGATTAAGAAAGAGGTGTCGGCGTTTCATGATAAACGCATAGTGCGAGAAGGCGTTGTGCGCAAGAAACGCGATTATCACCAAGATCTCTTCGCCCGTGTGTTCGAGAGAAAATCCCAGTGCAATCCAAGCCGATAAGAGAATCGAAAGCACATACCGCACAACGAGCATGGCCTTTTCGAGGCGGATCACCATTTCAAGGTGGGAAATTCCCCAAGCGCGTTCAAAACCCGGGCGGATATGCGTCCAACGGTTCATGGCGTCTCCACGCGCGCAACGCGCCTGAGGCCCCCCGACTTGTTATTGATGCTCACCTATCGAATACCCATCATTCGGTTTCCCCGAGGGCGCGCAGGAGGTCGTCCGCGTACATCGCACGCCGACAAGGCCCGAGCGTCTCCACGGATTCCAGGTCTTCGAGACGCGTGGGATTGCGCATGGCCAAGTCCCACATGGTTTCCCGGGTCATAATGACATCCGACTCCACCCCCCGCCGCAGCGCACTCTCCCTCCGCCATGCATACAGGGTCTTGTAGCGGCCGAGCGCACCATTGTCCTCGCGCGGGGTACGCACTGGGGGTAAAGGCGGTTTAGTCGCCGCACCCTTGGCGATCACGCCAGCCAGTCGCTCGCCCATGCGATCCGCGAGTTTTCGGGAGAGTCCGTCAATGCGGAGCAGGGACTGGGCATCCAGCGGCGCTGCCTCGGCAAGCTTTACGAGCAGTTCATTGGAGAGAACCTTGAATACGGGGGCATCGCGACGCTGGGCCTCCTGCTCGCGAAAGCCATACAAAGCCCGCAGAATGGCCAATCCTCGCCCGCTCAGGCGTCTGGCACCGGGCAGGGACCAAAATCCCTCCGGGTCAAAGGTACGAAGCAGCGGGGGGATTCGGCAGGCATTGGTGAAGATTTCGAGGGCCTCAACAGTGAGTCCGCGCGCTTCCAGTTGGTTCGCCATTTCATCGCGGAGCCGCAACAGATAGTGGGTGTCCATCTGGGCATAGGACAACTGGGACTCCGTGAGCGGGCGGGCTGACCAGTCGGCCTTTTGATGGCGTTTTACCAAGGCGATCCCGTACAAATCGGAGAGAAACCCGGCCAGACCCATTTTGGTATGGCCAAGGATGCGCGCCGCCCACATGGTGTCAAAGAGACGGTCGACCACCCATCCATAGCCGCCCCGAAGAAGGGTAAGGTCATAATCCGAGGCGTGAAATATCTTTTCAATGTCCGAATCGGCCAGAATTTCGCCTAATTCGTCGAATTTGAAGCCCGCGAGAGGGTCCAGGATGAAATCGTGGCCGGGAACGGAAATTTGGATGAGGCAGATTTTTTCGCGGTAGGCATACAGGCTGTTGGCCTCGAGATCGAGCCCAATACGGGGTTCGACGCGCAGAATCTCGTAACAGGCGCGCCATTCGTCACTATTGGTGATTAATTCGTACTTGGGCAGCTCCACGCGTCACCTGTGTTGTTTGCGACCAGACTTGGGTTCATTATACACAAGTGGCGGCACCGCTGCATCTTCACTTGTGAGGCGTCAGGAAAGGGGTCTGTAAAGCGATATGTCTCACACGAAGGCACAAAGGCACAAAGAGTGTTCTTAATGCACCTGTAGTGCATCTGTCCGTCTGGCACTCATTCGGCACTGCCCCGGTATTCCCGGGGGTTGATGGAGAGTTTGCGTACTCGCAGTCCCATTTTTCGTTCACTAAGGCCCAAGAGTCGGGCGGCTTCGGCCATGTTGCCTCGGGCACTTTTCAGGGCTTCGACGATTAGTTCCCGCTCGTAGCGGTCGACTTTGTTTTCGAGGGTATCGTCGAGGGCGGAAAAGCTGGCCTCGGCGGTTTGCAGGGTGGGGGGCAGATGATGGCCATGGACGACATCATCGGTGGTGAGCAGGACGGCCCGCTCCATGCAGTTTTCGAGTTCCCGCACGTTCCCGGGCCAGTGGTAGCGGGTGAGCATATCGATGGCGGGGGTGGATATTCTTCGGACTTTCTTGTTGTTTGCCCGGCTGAATTTTTCGACAAAGAAGTCGGCAAGGAGGAGGATGTCGGTGCGGCGCTCCCGCAAGGGAGGAATGGGGATGGGGAAGACGTTGAGGCGGTAGTACAAGTCTTCCCGGAAGATTCCCTGGGCGGCGAGGGCTTCGAGGTCGCGGTTGGTGGCGGCGATGACGCGCACATTGACACGAAGGGTCTGTGTGCCGCCGACTCGCTCGAATTCCCGTTCCTGCAGGACCCGGAGGAGGCGCGCCTGGGTCGCGGGGGACAGGTCGCCGACTTCATCAAGGAAAATGGAACCACCGTCGGCCATTTCAAACCGGCCTTTTCGCTGGGCGGTGGCGTGGGTGAAGGCCCCTTTTTCGTGGCCGAAGAGTTCACTTTCGATGATGGATTCGGGCAATGCGGCGCAGTTGACGCGAATGAATGGGCCTTTGGCGCGCACGCTGTTGTAGTGAATCGCGTGGGCGACGAGTTCTTTTCCGACGCCGCTTTCGCCGAGAATGAGGACAGTTGCGCCGCTTTGCGCGACTTGGGCGACGAGGTCAAAGACATGCTGCATGGCGTTGGAGCGGCCGATAATGTTGGAGGGGCGGAATCTTTCGCCGAGCTGCCGTCGGAGGTTCTCGTTTTCTTCCTCGAGCAATTGCCTCCGCTCAAGGGCTTCCTGGTGCAACTGGACGGAGCGGGCGAGCACGGATGCGATGATGGTGAGCAGTCGCAGATCTTCCTCCAAGGAGGTCTTGTCGGTAAAGAGTCGGTCCACGCTGAGGGTGCCGAAAACTTCCGCGCCCAGCTTTACGGGCACGCACAGGAATGCGATGTCACCGCGATCAAGGTTTTTTCGGGCACCGGTCCGGTCGAGGAAGAGGGGTTCGTCAGAAATGCGGGGGATGACCATGGGGCGGCCTTCCTGAGCGACCCGGCCGATGACCCCTTCGCCGAATCGATAGCGTCCTCGCTGCCGCTGGGTGGTGGAAAGGCCGTGGGCCGCGTCAATAAAGACCTCGTGGGTGCGGCGGTCGATGAGTGAAATCATGCCACGCACCATGCCGGTGTGTTTGGAAATGACCTCGAGTATGTGGCTGCCTTCATGGCGAAGGTCGGTGCTTTGACTCAAGATTCTGCTGATCTCGAGCAGCAAAGACAGCTCGGATACCTCTTTTCGGACTTGTGCACGGGTTTCCATGTATGGGTTCCTTTGTCTGGCCTTTATACCGAGTTACGCGCGGGTTGTCAAGCGGCGCTGGTCGTTTTATTTAACCGAGGTCTTGAAAGCCTGTTCAGTTTTGCGCACCTGGTCATTTTTGAACAGTGCCCTAAGGTATTGATGAGCAATGGCTTGCAGAGATTACTGGTGGGAGGTGTTCAAAAATTCACACCCTTTCGCGGTGAGTCGGGGATGCATGTGCTCTTGCAAGTGCTTGTATTTCATTGACTTGCAGGAAATGAAGGGATTGGCGCGCTAATTGCTTCAGAAAAGTGGACTGTGAAAGTTTTAAATCCCTTGCGCGGGTCTTGTATGAGCATTGAGCCACGTTGTCTTATAGGCGTTGGTTGTGTAGAGTATTGTAAGACCATTCGTGACGTTTATGATGCGCGTGAGCGGGTGCTGCTGAGTTTGGGCGTCACGGGCATCCGGATAGATGTGTAACGCGTTTTTCGCAAAGAGAGGAGAGCGGATATGGCAATGGGATCGGTTGACACTGGAACGGCCAGCTCGGCCATGAGCTCGGCGGCGGGAAAGTACCTGACTTTCAAGCTTCGGGAGGAATCCTATGGTTTGGGGATTCTCAAGGTGCAGGAAATCATCGGGATCATGCCCGTGACGCGGGTTCCACGGACACCGGTGTTTACGCGCGGGGTGATCAATCTTCGCGGAAAGGTGATCCCGGTGCTGGACCTTCGCCTGAAATTTGGGATGGAGGCGACTGCGGATACGGAGCGCACGTGTGTGGTGGTGGTGCAGGTGCTGCGCAACGGGGATCCGATCACCATGGGCCTCATCGTGGACGAGGTGTCGGAGGTGGTGAACGTACCGGAGGATCACATTGAACCGCCGCCCTCGCTGGGTGCGAGCGTGGACACGGAGTTTATTCTTGGTATGGGCAAACTGGGGGACAAGGTCGTGATGCTATTGGATGTTGACAAAGCGTTGACAGCTGAAGAAGTTTCCGCGGTGAGTGCTGCGGCGAGCGAGTAAGAGCGAATTAGGCAACCATGAACGAAACGAAGGAGTAGAGACCATGTTTAAGAATACCGGGTTGGGAGCCAAAATCGGGATGGGCTTCACGTTGCTGATTCTTATCGCGATCGCCTTGGGCGCGCTTGCGGTGGTGAGCATGAGTAGTGTGAGCAAAATCGCGACGACCATGCAGGACAAAAATGTGCCTGCGGTGATGGTGGCGAATGATGTGGAGCGCACTTCGCTGAAAACGATGTATGCGACACGGGGCTATGCGTTTACCGAGGAAACGCAGTTTCTGGACGCGGCCCGCACGGAACTGAAGAACGTGAAGGAGAATCTGGTCAAGGCCACGGAGCTGGCGGGCAAAGAGAACATCGAGTGGCTGAAAACGAACGCTGCCGAAGCGACGAAACAGGCGACGGAATATGAGGGACTGCTTGAGGAGACGGTGAAGACCACTGCGGTGCTGAAGGAGCAGAAGGACGCTTCGATCGTCGCTGCGGACGAATACATGAAAATCTGCGCGGACTTTCTGGCGGGTCAGAAAACGAAGCTGGAGGCTGATGTGAAAGCAGCGGTTTCCGGTGCTGGTGCGACTGCGGCCGATGCAGCCGCGACGGCTGCGGCTAGTGGCGAGGAGAAAATTCTTGAGCGGGTGAAGAAAATGGCCTTGGCTAACGACGTGGTCGACATCGGAAACTGGATCCGGACAGGAACCTGGCAGGCGATTGCCAACCGCGACCCCAAGCTTTTTGCGGAAACCGAGAAGAAGTTTGAGGATGTCACCAAGAAGCTGGACGAGTTGAAGTCCATCACCAAGTTGCAGGAAGACTTGGATTTGATCGAACAGTGCCGGGCGGCGGGTGACAAGTACAAGGGGTGCATGGGCGCCTTTTTGAAGGCTTGGACGGCCCGCGAGGATCTGGGCAAGCGCCGTGGAGAGACGGGCGAGAAGGTGCTGGCGGCGGCGGAGACCACGGCGAGTACGGGCATGGAGCAAACGGCGACCGGTGCCTCCGATGCGGTGGTCTCGCTGGGGCGCAGTTCGTGGACGATGATTGTGGGCCTCGGCATCGGTACCGTGATTGGTATCGTGCTGGCGCTCTTCATTACGCGGAGTATCACCGGGCCGTTGAACCGGATTATCGGTGGTTTGACGAACGGCGCGGAACAGGTGGACTCGGCTGCGAATCAGGTGGCGCAATCGAGCCAGTCGATGGCTGAGGGTGCGAGTGAGCAGGCGTCCAGCCTGGAAGAGACCTCGGCCTCGCTTGAGGAAATGGCCTCGATGACGCGTCAGAATGCGGACAACGCGCAGCAGGCCAACGGAATGGCGAACGACGCGCAAACGGCCGCCGGTCGCGGTCGTGAAGCCATGAAGCAGATGGCCCAGGCGATCAACGACATTAAGAAGTCGTCGGACGAAACGGCGAAGATCATCAAGACCATCGACGAGATCGCGTTCCAGACGAATCTGCTGGCGCTGAATGCAGCGGTGGAAGCGGCGCGTGCCGGTGACGCGGGCAAAGGCTTCGCGGTGGTGGCCGAAGAGGTTCGTAATCTAGCGCAGCGCAGTGCTGAAGCCGCGAAGAACACCTCGGCGCTTATCGAAGGCGCGCAGAAGAACGCGGACAACGGTGTGGCCTCCTCGACGCAGGTCGGCCAGATATTGGATGAAATCGCCCAGTCGGCCCAGAAAGTCGCGGCGCTGGTGGCTGAAGTGGCCACGGCGACGAATGAGCAGTCCAAGGGCATTGATCAGGTGAATCTGGCCGTGTCAGAGATGGACAAGGTGACTCAGGCGAACGCCGCGAATTCCGAAGAGGCGGCCTCGGCGAGCGAAGAGTTGTCGGCGCAATCCCGCGAGCTGAACGAGATGGTGGCCACACTGATGGCGCTGGTGGGCGGTGCCGGTGCGGTGAACACGAATCGGAGCGCGAAGCGCGCTCCGGCGAGTTCGGCACCGATGAACCGTCGGGCTGCCGCGCCCCAACAGCACCGGCAGCTTGGGCATATCAGTTCCCCGGGAAGTCACTCGATCCATGTGCCTGCCATCCAGACGGGTCGTAAAGGGTCGCATGGGATGGTGACGGTGGATCCCAAACAGGTGCTCCCCTTGGACGACAACGATCTTGCCGATTTTTAGTTGAATCTGGAGCGGAGCGGGCCGAAGGCCCGCTCCGCTCATCCCAGCCGCTCATCCCAGCCGATCGTCGCTGCAGGCGTCGGCAAACACCAAGTGTACTTCTTTTAGAAGTGGGGTCTTTCTTGTGGCTAATAAAGTGAAAAGCAGCCCCTTTGCCCCCGAGGGCGAGGAAGGCATTCACCCGACGCTGGTACCCATGCCGGAGGGCGCAATGCCTGTGCCTTCGGGCAAGCGGGTGCTGTATGTGGAGCGGGATCCGGATGTAGCCCGGATCAATGGTCGTTTGCTGGAGGAATTGGGGTACAGCGTTATAATGCATGGAGACGGGGATGCTGCGCTTGCCGATTTTCTTTCGCGACCGGATTTCTTTTCATCCCTCATTGCGGGTATTGACTTGCCGGGTTTGAACGGGGAGGCTCTTGCGCGCGAAGTGCTTCGGGTGCGCCCCGGTATTCCCCTTCTACTCACTTCCCCCTTTGACGAGACGGTGGCCTGTGCGCGCACCATCGAAACCTTCTCGGGCGACCTTATCATCAAGCCAGTTTCAGCCAAGGTGCTTGCGGTGGTGCTGGAACGGGCGATCGAGAAGCAAGAGTCGGACGCCCGTAAGGATGGCGCGGAGTCTTGAGTTTTCTTTAATTGCTGGTGTACCAGCTGGCTTGGGAGGGCTGATGGCTCGATTGTTATTGGTAGAAGATGAGATTGCCCATGTGGAGGTGATTACCCGCGCCTTTCGTGGCAGTGCCCCGCACTGGCTGGTGGAGTCGGTGGGCACCCTGGCCGAATACCGGCAGGCGTCCGTAGCGCGTCCTCCGGATCTCGCATTGATGGATCTTAATCTTCCCGACGGTCTGGCCCTTGAAGCCCTTGTTCCTCCCCCGAATTGCAGCTCTTTTCCCATTGCGGTAATGACTAGTCACGGGGATGAAAGAATCGCAGTGGAAATCATGAAAAGTGGCGCGGTGGACTACATCCTTAAATCGGCGGAGGCCTTTCGGGACATTGTGCACACGGCTGAGCGCATCCTTCGCGAATGGCAGTTGCGGGTGGAGCATCAGCAGGCCCAAGACGCGCTGGAGCGGAGCGAAGAAAATTTGCGGCGGGCCCAGGATATCGCGCATATGGGCCACTGGCGTTATGATGCGGTATCCCGGCAATCGATTTTTTCTGCGAGCGCGGCCGCCATTCTGGGTGTCTCCGCCGAGACGTGGATTTGCTACGAGGGCTTTTTTCTCGCCTCATATCCGGGCGACCATATGATTCCCGAGTCCGAGTGGTGCCGGGCTATTTCTGCCGGGACGTATCGCGCTGAACAGCGTCTGGAGTCCGGCGCGGGGTTCCGCTGGATACAGATTTGCGCGGAGCCGGTTTTCGATGCGGACGAACGGCTTTCGGGCGCGGTGGGGACGGTGCAGGATGTGACAGAGCGCAAGCTGCTTGAACTACAGCTGCTGCAGTCCCAGAAAATGGAGTCTTTCGGGCAATTGGCGGGCGGCATGGCGCATGATTTCAACAACATGCTGACCGTGATCATGGGGTATGCCGATTTGGCGTTGAGTCACTCTGCGAGTGTCGATTCCATGCGGCCGTATGTGGAGGAGATTGTGTCCGCCACGCAGCGTTCGGCGGGACTGGTTCGGCAGCTGCTTGCCTTTGCGCGTCGGCAACCGGTGTCGCCGCAGGTGGTGGACGTCAACACGGCCACGGAGACGCTTGTGCGGATGTTTGAGCATGTGGGCGGGGGGACGATACCGATGGATTGGCGCCCCCAAGACGGGCTATGGGCTGTACAGGTGGATTCATCGCAGTTGGATCAGGTGCTGAGCAACCTGCTGGTGAATGCGCGGGATGCGGTCGAGGACGGGGGTCGTATTGTGGTCGAAACGCAGAACCGAAAGATTGATGAGGCAGCGGTTCGCTTGCACCCAGATGCGCTGCCGGGTGAGTACGTCGTTATTTCGGTATCGGACACCGGGATGGGGATGAGTCCGCTCACGCTGTCCCGGATATTCGAGCCGTTCTTCAGCACCAAGGGAAAAGACCGAGGTACGGGTCTGGGGCTTTCGACGGTATACGGGATAGTTCGGCAGCATGGGGGGTATGTGCTGGTTGAGAGTGTGCTGGGTGAAGGTACCCGGGTGGATGTGTATTTGCCCCGGTACACACCATCCAAACAGCGGGGCATAGGAACCAAGAATCTTTCCGGAGCCGAGATTGGGGACGTCGCCGATGCGCCATCGAATTCCGCCGGGTGTCTGGTCTAGTCAATTTTGCCCAAGACCTGATTCAGTTTTTGCTGCAGCGTGGATATGCTGTAGGGCTTTTCGATGAAGGCGTCGACGGTTTCACCGGTGAAACGGCTCGCCAGTTCCTGCACAGCAAATCCGCTGGACAGTATGACCCGGCAGTCTTTCTGCAGCCGACGCAGCTCATGGAGGGTCTGCTCGCCATCCATGCGGGGCATGCTGAGATCCAGAATGGTGCAGAGGATGTCCTTGCCGCGCTCCTTGAAGTGCTCCAGCGCTTCGACACCATCGGAAGCGGTGATGACTTCATAGCCCAAGCGCGTGAGCGCGCGCCTGCCAATGTCCTGCACGGGTTCTTCATCATCGACAAAGAGAATGAGACCAGTTTTTGCTGCCGGGGCCGTATTGCCGGTGAGGGGGATGGTGCAGGTGGGGGAAAGTGAGGGTTCGAGTGCGGGGAAAAGCACCTGAACCGTGGTTCCCTGCTCCGGAACACTGTCGACGAGGATAGCGCCTTTGTGTCCTCGGACGATTCCGAGTACGGCGGACATGCCCAGGCCGCGCCCGGGGAATTTGGTGGTGAAGAAGGGATCGAAAAGCTGGTCGAGGACTTCTTTAGTCATGCCGGAACCGGTGTCTGAGACTCGCAGTGCGACGTATTTTCCCTGCGGAAGGAGTTCCGGAAGCTGGCTCGCCTGGAGTTCCTCCTCGGTGTAAAATCGGGCCTGTGTAGAGACGGTGATTTCGCCGTTTTGATGATCCGCAAAGGATTCGGCGGCGTTGGAGACGAGATTGAGGATCACTTGCTGCAGTTGTGCGGCATCGGCTCTTGTGAGGGGGAGTCCGGTGTTGAGCGGGAGTCGCAGGGATACCCGCTTGGGGACGGATGATTCCAGTAGGTGGACGATTTCCCGCACGATTTCGTTGAGGTCGAGGGGTTCTATTTCGAATCGTCCTTTGCCTGAGTAGGCGAGCATTTGCTGGGTGAGTCCGGCGGCACGACGCCCGGCGACACCGATGTCCTCAATGCAGGGTCGCGCCGGGGAATCGGCGGGGAGATCGAGCAGGGCCAGTTCGGCGTTTCCGAGTATGGACATGAGGATGTTGTTGAAGTCGTGGGCGATGCCCCCGGCGAGTATCCCGAGACTCTCGAGCTTTTGTACGCGCTGCATTTGGGCCTCGAGTTCTCGGCGATCCTCTTCGGCCTTCTTGTGGGAGACGCGCAGTTCCCATTCTCGCAGGGTTCTCTCGATGGTGAGCGGAAGCCCGGCAATGGCTTCGGAGGACTTCACGGCATAGTCCATAGCCCCGGCCTTCATGGCTTCAACTGCGACCCGCTCACTGCCATAGCTGGTCATGACGACGACGGGAAATGGATGCTCCCCCGACGGCGGCGAGAGAGCGTCAATGGCCTTGCCGTCGGGCAGGTTGAGATCCATGATGGCGATGTCGGGGTGGGTGGATTCAGCCATTTGGTGGAATTCACCCAAGGTGGCGGCGACATGCACTTCGGCTGCGGGCCAGACGTCGACAACAGTTCTTCGAACGGCCTCGGCGTGTGCGGGTTCGTCCTCCACCAACAGGATTATCGGCTTGTCTGATGGCATGTGCAATCACTTCTATCGGTCGAGGAAGGAGCAGCCTCCCTTAGAAAGTTCGAATGTGGGACGCTCTCGGATCGGAGGCAATACCCTCACTCGTGCCGAAATTATACCATTGCGGAGGGCTTCAGGCCAAGCTTTGCGTTTGCGCAGAGCATCAAGGCACAATGACCCCATAGATGCGTTATCATTGAGATTAATTCATCGTTGTTGTGGAATCGCAGTAGTCGGGAACCCTGATATGGAACGTCAAGAACATTATGCCGTCAAAGTGATCGTTTTTCTGGGCGCATTCGTCTTTTTGCTCCTTTTCTTTTCTGCGCAGCTGTTGCAGAAGCAATTGAAGCCTGACCTTCGGCAGCGGGTTCAAGTCGACATTCAGCGTTCACCCTTCAATCGGGAACGGGCGGCAAAGGATTTGGAATCCATTCTGTCGGGGGCAGGACCGCGTCCTGCGGGCAGTCCCGGGGTGGAGATTGCGCGCGGATATCTTCGCAAGGAGGCACAGCGTGCAGGATTTGCCCTGAGCGAATATCCTTTTGAGACGGCTGCCCCAAGTGGCAAGGTGGCGTGTGCAAGCCTGATGGTGCGGGTACGGGGCACGTTGCCGGGGGTGATTCTGGTGGGGACACCGCTGGACACACCGGTGGTCGATGGAAAACCGATTCTCGGGGCGAATGCGGCGGGTGCAGGGACGGCGTGGTTGCTGGAAATGGCGCGGATGTTGGGAAGCCATCGCAGCGGTCGCAGCCTGTGGCTTGTGTGGTATGACGGGACGCAGACGCCGGGGAAGGGGCGAGAGTTCGTGGAACTCTTGCGTGCGAGTGGGGAATTGGGCCAGGTGGAGGCGGTAATCAATGTTGCAGAGATTGGGGATTGCTTTCTGAGCGTGGCCTCGGACCCGTTGGCACCAAGCTGGCTGCGGGATTGCGTGTGGGGCATGGCGCGGGATTTGGTCTATGACCGGCACTTTTCGGAGGCGGGCCCGGCCGCCGCCGCCGTGGAACCCTCGTTTCGCGCCTGTGGAATGCCCTGCCTTGATCTGGTGGATTATCCCTTTGGCGGCACCGTGGTTCAGCATCGGGAATTGTGGCACAGTGCGCAGGACACGGCAGATCGCGTGTGCCCGGAGAGTTTGCAGGCCATAGCCGATGTCCTTTATTATTCACTCGTGCCGTTGGAGGCACAACTGGACGTCTTGGCAAGAGAGAGGGTGCGATGACATCAACTGATTCAAGTGACAGAGTTCCTGAGCAACCCCTGCACAAGTTTGCATCGGCCAGCCGTGAGGAAATGTGGCGGATAATCGAGGCTCTGTACCATGTGCACCAGTTGATCGCGGCAATGACTGATCTGGATGTTTTGCTGGAGCGGATCACCGAGGAGAGCAAGAAGGTGGTGGATGCGGAGGCCTCTTCGCTCATGCTGTATGATCCTTCGACGGATGAGTTGTTTTTCCATGTGGCGCTGGGCGAATCGGGCAGTCAGGAAAAGCTGAAGCGCGAGATTCGGTTGAAGATCGGTCAAGGGGTGGCGGGGTCGACGGCGCAAACTCGTCGGTCGATTCTGGTGGACAACGCGCAGGATGATCCCCGGTTTTTCCGGGGTGCTGATGATGCGACCCAGTTTCAGACACGCAATCTGCTGGCGGTGCCCATGGTCGAACACAATGCGCTCATCGGGGTGCTTGAGGTGGTGAACAAGGCCGGTGGCGGCTCCTTTACGAAGGTCGACATGCGGGTGCTGCAGATGTTTTCCGCGCTGGCGGCGACTTCCATTGTCAATGCGCGGTTGATCGACGATCAGATTCGCAACGCCCAGTTGGCGGCGGTGGGCCAGGCGCTGACCAGTCTTTCGCATCACACGAAGAATATCGTAACCGGGCTGCAGAGCAGCGCGGACTTGATTGACCTGGGGATCGCCACGGATAAGATTGATGTGCTGCGGCGTTGCTGGCCTGTGTTCAAGCGGAGCACCCACCGGATCTCCAATTTTGTGCAGGACATGCTGACGTTTGCGAAGCCGCGCAAGCCGGTTCTTGAGCGCATTGAGGCTTCCGCCTTGCTGACCGAGGCGCATGAGACGTTCTCTGAACTTTTTGCGCAGCGAAACCTGCAATTGGAGCTGGACACCGCACGCATGGATCACCCCATTCTGGTGGACAGTCAGGGAATGTACCGGGTGCTGGTGAATCTACTGATCAATGCGGCGGAAGTGGTGCCTGAAAGTGAGGGACACATCCGGGTTTCTGTGCTGCCCGCCGCGCACGGCGGCGTGGAGATATGGGTCTGCGACAATGGGCCCGGGGTCGCCGCCGCAGACAAAGAGCGTATATTCGAGCCGTTTTTTTCGACCAAGGGTTCCCGAGGCACCGGTTTGGGCCTTGCGGTGAGCCGCAAGATCGTGGATGAACATGGCGGTGTTATTCAGGTGGAAGACAACCCCGGTGGCGGGGCCAAGTTTCGTATATTCCTGCCGAATGCGGAATGTTACGAGGAGGAGGAGCATTTTTGTCTATAAAGTCAGTGCGTGATGTGGATCGAGTGGGGTGGCTGTTTTTTCTGGTGGTGTCGGTGCCCATGGTGCTGCTGGGCGTGTGGATGGTTTTTCATCTGACCTACGGATCTTTCGGGGTCTTTGCACGTATCGTCGCGGGCATACTGTTGGGCATTGTGATGGCGGGCGTGGTGTCTGCCGTGGTGAATGAAGTGCTGTACCGTCTTCACCTGAGCCGTCAGAAGGCCCGGAGGAAAGAGGAAAAACGCAAGAAGCGCTGAGCGGGGTCCGGCGGCAGAGAGGCTATTCGATGGCGAACCAATGGGACGTGGCCAAACACGTCGAGGAGCACCCGGACGATTATCCGCAGCGCTGGCGGCTCGCCAAGAAACTGTATCTGCACTGGGAGTATCGCCTGGCTCTCGAGCATCTTCAGGTGCTGCGCAACGAGTGGACGCCGAAGGTTAATGTGTCGCGGTTTCTTGCCGCCACGTATTACCGGCTGGGTCGTCTGGACGAGGCGCAAAGCGAACTTCGGGAGGCGATGAAGCGCTGGCCGACGGATGCGGGATTGTGTCTGCAGTTGGCGCGCACCTGCGAAGTGGGGGGCAATCGCGCGGAGGCGCTGGAGGCTTGGGCGACCATCAAGAAACTTGAACCCGGGCATCCGCTAATTGAGGTGTCGATACAGCGGCTGCAGCAAGCCCTGAAGCCCCCCGAAGTTGTCACGGAGTACTCCGTTTCAAGTGATGCCGGGCTTGATTTGATTCCCGGTTCCGCCTGCCCCTCGTGCGGGGCGCAAAACAGCGCGGAATTTGACCGATGCTGGCAGTGCCACGGACCGCTGCCGGGTTTGACGTCGTCCGTGCGGCGGATGATTGAGAGTGAGGAGTCGGAACCGTGGAGTCCGGGTGGCAGCCTGCGGGTTCTTACTGTGGCAGCCGTTGTTCTGGTCGGGATGGCGCTTTCTCTTTCGCTTTGGCGGTTCTTGTATCATCCTGCCGGTGAAGTGCCATCGTCGCTGCAACGACTTTTCGATGATACGCTGGCCTTGACCCGCATCGGGGTCCTGTTGGGGCTTATCGTCACTTGGCCGTTCATCTTTTCCTTGGCGCTTCGCGGGGCGGGTTACGAGGAGGCCGGGGCGTTTAGCCTGGGATCGCGCATGGCGATGAGTTTTGCTGGGGTGGCGTGTCTGTCCACTTTTCTTCCGGGCGACAAGCTGGTTCCGCTGCTTTTGTTTCCGGCCTTGGTGTCGTTGTTCTGCTGCCTCGGGTTTCTGCCCGGCTCAAAGGTGCGGGCACTTGGGGTGTGGGCTTTTCAGTACGGCTTGGCCGCTTTGGCGGGCGTAATATTCTTCATATTGTTGGAGTGGGGGCAGACCCGCGTGCTGTTCAATCCCTTCACGGAAACCCCTGCCTTGCAGGCCTACGCGCGGGAAGCCGCGGTATCGCAGGAGCGGGGTTCGGCGGAGGCCGAGGGTTCCTGTCCTTTATCGCTGCGGGTTCGGGCGAATTCCACCGGGTCGCCTTGGCTGGACGCTCACGCCGGGCAGTCGGTGCTTGGGGTGGAGTGTGGAACGGAAGCTTCGGGATATATGGTGGAGTTGGCGGAAAATAGTTCGACCGTGCTATACGAACCCATGAACGGTGCTTCGTGGAAGAAAGCCTATCCGCTGAAGTCGGGCATGGAGTATACCTTTGTACTCACTGGCCCCGCGACGGGTCACAGTCGCATCGAACTGCGATCCCTGTTGAATCTCGAACGGTTGCCGGATTCGGAAAAAACCGAGTCCGCTACATCATCAGCAGTCCCAGCACCAGCAGCCCCAAAATGATTCGGTAGTAGCCAAAGAGCGCAAAGCTGTGGTTGCGGATGTACGCCATGAGGAAGGCGACCGAGGCGTAGGCCACGATGAAGGAACCCACCGAACCCACCAGCAGCAGGGACCACTGATGCATGTTGAAGTGCGCGCCCTCGTTGAGGAGTTTGTAGGTGGTGGCCGCAACCATGGTGGGCACGGCGAGAAAAAAGGAGAACTCGGCGGCGGCGGCTCGGCTGGTGCCGAGACACATGGCCCCGATGATGGTGGCGGCTGAACGGGATGTTCCGGGGATGAGCGCCAGACATTGGAAGCACCCGATCCAAAAGGCGGTGGACCATCGAATATCGGAGATGTGCTGCAACCGTCCCTCCATGCCTTTCCACTCCAAGAGGATGAGGATGACCCCTCCTACGATAAGTGCCACAGCCACGGGGAGCGGGTGAAACAGCACCGCCTCAATGCGGTCGTGCAGCAGGAAGCCGAGGACGGCAGCGGGCAAAAATGCAAGCACGACCCGCGTCCACAGGTTCAGCCAAGCGGGTAATTCCTCGGCTTTGCCGGGGAGCATGGCCTGCCGAAAATAGACCACCACGGCGAGGATGGCGGGTAATTGGATGGCCACAATAAAAGTATCGGCGAAGGTTTGGCCCGCATTCGAACCGAAGCCGAGGTATTCCTGCACCAAAATGAGATGCCCGGTACTGCTCACGGGCAGAAACTCCGTGGCCCCCTCCACGAAGGACAAAATGAGTGCTTTGATAAAATCCATGGGCTCAATCTCCAAAAGAATGAGCCGAAGAATACGTTCGTTGGGGCATCCAGTGCAAGTGTGTGTGGTTCCCCCATGGGTGGCAAGGGAATTCGAGGTTGAATGCTAGGCGGATCTCGGGTATGCTTTAGCTTGTTATCCTTCAAAACATTATTGGAAGGAAGAGGTATATTTATGAAATCATGCTTCGTTTACTGCGAAAAAGTTGCCCTTGGCTTGCTATTTGGTCTTGTTTTTTTACCTTTCTCGCCACTTGCGCAGGCAGAGAAGGGTGGAGAGGAGAAGGCTTCCGCGCTTGCGGATCTGAATCTCGAGCAGCTCATGAATGTCGAGGTGACTTCCGCCTCCAAGAAGAAAGAGAAGCGGTCGGAAGCCCCGGTGGCGGTTTTTGTGTTGAGCGGCGAGGACTTGCGTCGATCGGGGGCGACGTCCATTCCCGAGGCTCTGCGCTTGATACCCGGTGTTCAGGCGGCGCGTATCAATGGAAACCGCTGGGCCTTGAGCGTTCGCGGATTTGAGGGGCTTTATGCTCAGAAACTTCTGGTGTTGATCGACGGTCGATCCGTGTACACGCCGATGTTTGCCGGGGT
>CAIZGN010000512.1 GCA_903932505.1 Candidatus Hydrogenedentota bacterium | reverse complement strand
CGAACATGTGGTGAAAATCTACCGTGTGGCCAAGGTGGTCAAAGGCGGACGCAGGTTCAGCTTCAGTGCCATCGTGGTTGTTGGTGACGGCAAAGGCCACGTCGGTGCCGCTATGGGCAAGGCGAGCGAAGTACCCGATGCCATTCGCAAAGCCATAGAGCGCGCCAAGGGCAACATGATTGAAGTGCCCCTTGTTAATACGACCATTCCCCATGAAGTTCATGGCCGCAAAGACGCCGCCAAAGTGCTACTCAAGCCCGCATCCCTCGGTACGGGTATTGTGGCTGGTGGCCCCGTGCGTGCCGTTGTTGATGCCGCAGGGTACAAGAATATTTTGACCAAGTGCCTCGGTTCAAACAATGCAACCAACGTCGTGTGGGCTGCTCTGGACGGACTTAGCCGCCTGCGCACCCTTGAAGAAATCGCCTCCCGTCGGAATCTGGCTGTCAGCGAGGTTCTGTAGTTCGCGGTGAATTTAGCCGCATGATGAGAGAATGATAAGGGCGGTGCAGACCGCTGGATTGGGAAAGAGACCTATGGATCTGAATTCACTCAGTAGTGGACCCGTAGCGCGAAAAAATCGTAAACGCGTGGGACGTGGGCCTGGCTCCGGCAATGGCAAGACCGCAGGACGTGGTCACAAGGGCCAGCAGTCGCGCTCCGGCTACACGCGCCGCATGGGTTTTGAAGGCGGTCAGATGCCCTTGCAACGCCGACTGCCCAAGCGCGGTTTCCACCACGAACACCGTTGGCCCCGGGCTGTGGTGAATGTAGACGTGCTTAACAAGGCCTTTGAAAACGGCGATGAAGTCACTACTGCGATACTGCAGGATCGGAATCTTGCCGCTGTCATGAAAGGCGGGGTTAAGATTCTTGGCCGTGGGGATCTCACAAAGAAGCTCATCATCAAGGTCGAGGCCGTTTCCCCGGGCGCGCAGACTAAGATAGAGGCGGCCGGTGGCAGTGTGGTTATTGCAGCCTTCCCGGTACCGTCGACCCAAGACGCAGCCGAATAATCAGGGAAAAGGAGAAGCTCTGTGTCCGAGCCAATCGATGCCTTTAAAAATGCATTCAGGATCCCCGAGCTAAAAAAGCGCATTCTATTTACGCTTTTCATGCTTGCGATCTATGCTTTGGGCCGTCACGTTCCGGCACCGGGTGTTAATGGCGCCGCGCTGGCGAACATGATGTCCCGGGGCGGCAGTTTGATCAACTTCTACGATATTTTCAGTGGCGGCGCTTTCAGCCAAGCCACTGTTTTTGCGCTTGGAATTATGCCGTACATTACGGCCTCGATTATCCTGTCACTTCTTGTTCCTGTCATTCCGCAGTTGGAACAACTCCAGAAGCAGGGTCAGGAAGGCCAGAAAAAAATCACCGAGTATACTCGTTACGGCACCATCGTTCTTTGCATCATTCAGGCCGCTGGCACCAGCTTCTACCTGCAGGGACTGGGTAAAGACATCGTGCCAAACCCGGGCATGGGTTTTGTGCTGCTTTGCATCATGACCTTTACCACCGGTACGGCGTTCATCATGTGGCTCGGCGAACAGATCAGCGAAAACGGCGTGGGCAACGGAATGTCCATCATCATTTTCACCAGTATCATCTCGCGCGTCCCCCTCGCGCTCTCCAAGCTTTTTACCATGGTCTTCAAGACCGGTCAGATCGACATGTTCCGCGCCATGATTCTCATCTTCCTGCTGGTCGCCGTTATCGCAGGTTGTATCATGGTGACTACTGGACAGCGGCGAATCCCAGTCCAGTATCCGCGCCAAGTCAAAGGACGTCGCGTTTCCGGCGGACAACGTACCTACCTCCCCTTGCGTGTTAATCAAGCAGGCGTGATCCCGATCATATTCTCCAGCTCGCTGCTTCAGCTTCCTTGGACCATTGGTCAGGCGATCAACATACCCTTCGTCGAAAAATGGATTACCTACCTTTTCGACCCGATGAATCTTCCCTACGCGATCATTGACGTCACCCTGATCATCTTCTTCTCCTTTTTCTACACGGCGATCGTCTTTAATCCTGTGGAGACTGCGGACAATATGAAGAAGTACGGCGGCGTAATTATCGGGGTGCGGCCCGGAAAGGCGACCGCTGATTACTTGAATCGCATCATGACACGTATTACAATGACAGGTTCAGTCTTCCTTGCGCTCGTGGCCCTCATGCCGACGCTGGTTTTCTTGATCCTGAAAGTGCAGGACTACACGATCGTCCAGTTCTTTGGCGGCACCAGCTTGCTGATTCTGGTTGGTGTGGCCCTCGACACGACAAAGCAGATTGAACAACATTTGATTATGCGTCACTACGACGGATTCGGCGGCCTCAGCGGTGGACGCCTGCGCAGTCGGCGGAAGTTGTAGTGGCCGGAAAGCGGTCGCGTACGATGATTGCCATTCGTACCAGCCGAGAAATCGGTCTATTGCGTGATGCCAACCAGATTGTGGCCGAGGTCTTGACCGCCCTGGCAGGAATGGTTCGGCCCGGAGTCACGACCGGAGAATTGGATGCAGCGGCGGAAGCCATGATGCTGCAACGGAAAGCGCGTCCCGCTTTCAAGGGTTATCACGGATACCCGGCGTCGACCTGCATATCCGTCGACGAAGTTGTGGTGCACGGCATACCCGGAAAACGGGTGCTGGAACCAGGGCAGATAGTGAGCATGGACGTGGGCGTGCAGTACCGAGGTTACTACGGTGACGCAGCGGTGACCGTAGCCTGCGGAGAGATAGACGAAGACCGGCAGCGGCTCTTGGATACGACCGACTGGGCGCTTTCAGAGGCCGTGCATGCCGCGCGCGAAGGAAACTTTGTGCGGGATATAGGACGAGCCGTGCAGCGAGTCTGCGAGGCGCAAGGTTACGGTGTGGTACGCGACTTCGTGGGCCACGGAATCGGCACCGAGATGCACGAGGCTCCGCAAGTGCCGAACTTTGACGTCGGTGGTGCCGGGCCCCGCCTGAAGGCCGGAATGGTGGTGGCTATTGAGCCCATGGTAAACATGGGTGGGTATCAAGTCAAAGTTCTGGCGGACGGATGGACTGCGGTGACGGCGGACGGAAAGCCGAGTGCGCATTTCGAGCACAGCGTTGTGGTTCGGGAAAGCGGCGGCGAGATACTATCGGGAGCGGCTTGGCCTGTTTGGGGCCGCCGTGGCCCTTGGCCGGGTTCTTTACCCGGAAATAATGAAAAGACGGTATGAAAGAAGATGCAATCGAAGTCGAAGGTACGGTGGTTGAACCTCTGCCCAACGCGATGTTCCGCGTCGAGCTGAAGAACGGCCATACCGTGCTCGGCCACATTTCTGGCAAAATGCGGATGAATTATATCCGTATCCTCCCGGGTGACCGGGTCAAGCTGGAAATGTCGCCCTACGACCTCACCCGTGGACGGATAACATACCGGTATAAATAACCAACCGCCCTATGGCGGAAAGGGCGTCGCGCCCACAAAACGCGGCGTCGTGGCGGCCCAAAACGGGCGCTCGGGAGCGATGCAATGAAGATTCGTAGTTCGGTCAAAAAGATTTGCGAGAAATGCAAGATCATCCGGCGGCACGGCCATGTGCGGGTGATTTGCGAAAACCCCAAGCACAAGCAGCGCCAGGGATAAAGGAGAGATATTGCCATGGCACGTATTATCGGCGTAGACCTTCCACGAGACAAACGTGTGGAAGCAGGCCTGCAAGCCATTCACGGTATCGGTTTGACCCGCGCGCGCCAAGTGCTCGAGAAAACTGGTATCAATCCGGATACCCGTGTGCGCGATCTGACCGACCACGAAGTCGCCGTCATGACCAACACGATTCAGGAACAGTACAAGGTCGAAGGCGATTTGCGACGTGAAGTCGGCACAAACGTCAAGCGGCTCATGGACATTGGCAGCTATCGCGGCCAGCGTCACAAACGCGGATTGCCCGTTCGCGGTCAGCGCTCCCAGACCAACGCGCGCACCCGCAAAGGTCCGCGTCGCGTGGCCATTAAGAAGAAATAATCACTGAAGTGGCAAATGAAGTGACCGCCACCGTCCATCGTGTGAACACGATGAGCTAAGCGGTCGAAGTAGACGCACAGTCTAATCACCGAAGCAGGCATAGGAGGCCAGTTCGTGGCTACTGAAAAACGAAAAGGCAAAAGCAGGAAAAAACGCACACCGCTGAACGTCACCTCGGGTGTCGCGCACATTCAGGCGACTTTCAACAATACCATCATATCCATCACCGATATGCAGGGTAATGTCGTCTCTTGGTGCAGCGCAGGCCAGTGTGGTTTCTCCGGCTCCCGCAAGAGCACCGCTTTCGGTGCGCAGCTCGCCGCCGAAGCCGCAAGCAAGAAGGCAATGGACGTTGGTATGCGCGAAGTGCGCGCCTATGTCAATGGTCCCGGTGCCGGTCGCGAATCCGCAGTACGAGCACTGCAGGCCGCCGGATTGAGCGTTACGCTCATCCGCGACGTGACCCCCGTGCCGCACAACGGATGCCGTCCGCGCAAACGCCGCAGGGTATAATAGCGCGGGCTGTTCTCCGTTTTGCTGTGCCGGATCGGTGCCGCCCGTGCGGCCCGGCCTTTGGCGTGCTTATCTTGGGCCCAGTCTTGAAAGGCGTGGACACATGATCGACAAAGAATTTACGATACCGAAATATGTCAAGTTCAGTGACAAATCCAGCGATCGCTACGCGCGCATCGTGGTCGAGCCCTTTGAACGGGGCTACGGAACCACCGTGGGAAATGCCCTGCGCCGCGTGCTCTTGGCCTCTCTGGAAGGCACCTCCATTACTGCAATCCGAATCGAAGGCGTGAATCATGAGTTTTCCGCCATTCCCGGAGTTCAGGAGGACGTTACCGACTTGGTTTTGAATCTTAAGAAGTCAGAGATTCGACTTAACACGACCGAAGCCATCATCTTCACTTTCAAGCACAAAGGGGTCGGCCCCGTCACTGTCGCCGACTTGTTCAAAGGGCAGGACGTCGATGTCTTTAATCCCGAATTCGTGCTCTTCAACATGACCACGAAATCGGCCGGCATCGAAATGGAAATCAAGGTCGACCGGGGACGTGGCTATGTCATGGCCGAAAACTTCGAGCTCGAGCATGCCCCCCTCGGAACCGTCTATCTTGATGCCAACTTCTCCCCGGTTGTCAAGGTCAATTTCCAGGTAGAAGACGCTCGTGTTGGTCAGATGACCGACTACGACCGCCTCCTGCTGGAAATCTGGACCGACGGATCCATCACCCCGGAAAAAGCGTTGGAAGAAGCGTCCGTTCTCCTCATCGACCACCTCAAGATTTTTGTGCGTCAGGAACGGATGGAAGACGGATTGGGCGCTGGTGACGGCGTTGTCGACCCTGAGTTGCTCCGCAAGCTCAATCGGAATGTCGAAGAGCTCGAGTTGAGTGTGCGTTCAGCCAACTGCCTCAAAGCAGCTGGGATTCGCACCATCGGCGAATTGGTTACGCGAACGGAAAGTGAAATGATGCAATTCCGCAACTTCGGCAAGAAGTCTGTGGATGAAATCAAGGCAATTTTGGAAACCTTGGAACTGTCCCTTGGCATGAAGGTGATTGGATACGTGGCGCCGCCCGCGCCGCCCGCTCCCGCCATCGATGACGAGGAATACGGCGAATACGAAGAAGAAGAGGATGAATAACCATGCGTCATCGTAAAGCAGGAAGGCGGCTCGGCCGCAACATGGCCCACCGTAAAGCCCTCATGAAGCACCTCGCGGTGGCGTTGTTCACCCATGATGCCATCGAAACCGGCCTGTTCAAAGCCAAAGAACTCCGCAGTGTTGCCGAGCCGTTGATCACCATGGCGAAGGAAGACACCGTGGCCAACCGCCGCCGGGCTTTCGCCGCGTTGCGTGATGATTTGGCCGTGCGTCGTCTGTTCACTGAAATCGGCCCTGCCTTTGTGGGCCGTCCCGGTGGATACACCCGCATCCTTCATTTGGGAAACCGAGTGGGCGATGGCTCGCAGCAGGCCCGCATCGAACTCGTTGGCTTGGGCGAATACAAGGCCAAAGAGTAAGAGTAGCCCCATTTAAGAAGCATACACGAACGCCGATCCGCAGGGATCGGCGTTCGTTCTTTAGCGGCTACTTCCCGCAAGTTTAAGGGCGATGCTTTCGCAGATACAGGCATACATTCATCGAGAAATTGTCGCCAAGCAGGATTGTAAATATCTAACGACTCCAGAAAACCCGTGTTGTGCCCGCCGTGGGTCTCAAGAAATCGCTTGGGTTGGTTTCCCTTTTCAAAAAGCGTCTGCCCCTGAGGGAATGGGATAATTTCATCGTTCCTACTGTGAATCACCATCAGCGGGGTATGGATGGAAGACATCTTCGATTCATTATCGAAACGATGCCGTACCAGCAGGCGGCATGGATAAACCGGATACGTTGCCTGAGCCACTGCCGCAATCGACCGGAATGAACTCTCGAGCACGACACCGGCCGGTTTGACCTCTGTCGCCAGCTGCGCGGTGGGTCCCCCGCCCAGCGAGTGCCCGTAAAGTACGATCTTATCCGGCGAAATGCCCTTGTCTTTCGTCAGCCAAGACCACACCGCACGCGCATCCGCATAGCACCGCGACTCGCTCGGAGTCCCCGTGCTCTGGCCATAGCCGCCGTAGTCATACATGCATACCGACATGCCAAGCCCACGTAAAATCTCAACCTCTGAACGACGGTTGCTTATGTTTCCTGCATTCCCATGCGAAAACAGGATCACACCCCGGGCTTGCGGCACGGGGAGAAACCACAACCGGGTCTCAAAGCCTTCCACGGGCAAGGTCGCTTCTTCGTACTCCATCTTCCACTGCGTCGGAGTCTCCACCATGGCCGTCGAGGGTAGAAAAATGAAGTGCGCCTGAAAAAAGAACAGCAAAAGCCCAAGCCCAAAATATACACCCAAGACGCAACGAACCACCGACCAAAGCAGCGGTTTCCAGCCTTTCGGATAAAGCCATGCAGTGTTCATGCCGTTTTTCTCCTGCGCCATGGTAACTCGTCTCGAGATAATTCCGCAAATTCGGACCAGTGGTGTATAATGAGTAGCTGGAGGCTCACATCATGCGAGGTTTGAATGCACAGCCTGTGTGGAGAAAAACCACCTCACCGAAGCGTGTCGGCGTGGCCTTGCTTCTCATCATAAGCGTGGTTGCCTTGGCTTGGTGGCGAATCAATCCCGCTTTAGGAAATCTCCACAATCCGAATCCTCCCGCCCGGCCTCCTTCCTCCGCGCCGGGGCCGACGGCCGAACAAGTGTCGCCTGCCGCCGGTCTAAGCAGGGAACGCCAAGGCACGTGGATTTCCGGCACAGCCCGCGAGGCCGGAACCGAGACACCCGTTGAAGGGGTCAGCGTCAAAGTCTACAACGAAAAGACCGACAAGATCGTGGAGTGCATCACAGATGCCCGGGGTGAGTATGCCTTACCCGTAATGCAAAACGTAGACCTCATGTTCATCGTCGATGCGCGCCGCAAAGGCTGGCAAGCAATACCACCCGAGGGTTTTCGACTGCACGAAAACGAACAGCGCACCGGGGTCGAAATCATCGTGCGCCAAAACACTGGGTCCATAGCTGGAACCGTCTATACGGTGCACCGGGTCTGGCATCCCGACCGGATCGGAAGTGTGTGGCCCGCCATGGCGGGAAAGAATCCGCGCCAGGGCGAAAAAGCCTTTGCCACCCTGCAAACTGAGGAGACCCTGCCACTCCCCGGAGCCCGAGTCCTTCTCGCCCATCCAGGCGACCATATCCCCCCGGATTTGCCCGAGGCCGAAGCCACCACTGACGCCACAGGACACTACCGCTTTGACGACCTCCCCCCCGGTGAATTCTTGGTCTTTGCGGCAACTCCGCCCGAGGCTGTGCAGTACCGGGACGATAGAAGCCCCGCAGGCCAGCAAAAAATCACCTTAGGGGTCGCCGAACAACGAGAGGACGTAGACCTTCGGCTGGATATGGATGGCGTGACCGTCGTAGGCCGCGTGCTCGACACCTCCGGCCGCCCCCTGCCCGGTGCGACGATCACCGCCATGCCCCACGACGTCGTCCCGCCCGATGGCGACGACGGCTTCGACCGCATCACGACGAAAGAGCTTCGTGCCGTGGCCAATGAAAATGGAAACTACCGCATGCCCGGCCTTTGCCCCGCAAATTGGCAGGAGACCGGCGGATTCATGAACACACGCGTTCTGCCCTCGAAGGGAAGAACCTACCAGCTGAAGGCCCAGGCTCCCGGTTTCGCCACCGCCTACATACTCCTCCCAGCCCTCCAATACGACACAGTCGAATTCACAAAAGCGTTCCTCGGAATCATCGCCCAGCAACCAGAAACCGCCGACGAATTGAAAGCGTTCGATCCGGCCAAGCTCCAGCTCCCCGTGGCAACCGGCAATCTTCTTACTGGCATCGACTTTGTATTGGAACCGGCATGCACCATCGGGGGTCGTGTCGTGGACACTACGGGCAAAGCACTGCCCAAGGTGAGACTCCAGTTCATCCCGAACATCCCGCCCGAACCCCAGCCGTTCAAGCAAACACTCGGTTTCCCGAAAGATAGCGTAGAAACCGCCGAGGACGGTGCATTTCTCATCCCGGATATGTCCTCCGGCACCTACGAAGTGATCGTCGATGACGGGCACGGCTTTCAGCTCGTGCGCAACAACCCGTTCCAAGTTTCCCTCTTCACCGCCTACGAGGCAGTGGAAGTCATCATCGAATCCCAAGAAGAACGCGGAAACATCGAGGGGACTGTCGTTACTGGTGGAGGTCGCCCCGTCGCCAACTTTCAAGCCACCGTCACCGAAGTCCAATCTCCAGGCGAAAGTCATCCGCGCCGGGGCGAATTCTCCCGTGGGCAAGCCCAAGGCACCTTCCTGATTCAGGGTATCTCCGCAGGAATCGCCACAGTGGATTTCAAATCCGACGGATATGCCGACGAAGTCCTCCAAGTCGAGGTGCAAGGCGGACGAACCACCGCGCTGCGCGTCGAAATGAAGCCAGAGGCCCTACTGCGTGGCCGGGTCACACGAAACGGGGAACCCGCCGCCAATGCAAACATTGCCCTCGAAGAGCTTCCCGACAAATATGCCTCCACCGACGCGAACGGAACGTATGAAATCAAAGGGATTCCCGAAGGTCACTATCTCCTCAATTTCTCCCTCTGGTTATACGAAGACGAGCGGGGTGCGGCCCAAGTTTGTGAGCGGCGCGCCGTGGAGGTCAAGTATGGACAGGAAACCAGGGGCGACTTGGATTATATGGGCGATGCCACCCTCACCGGACGTTTCGAGGGCAAAGAAGGTACCGACTGGAAAGTGGTGGTGAATGACGAGTCGCTGCCCGGTTCAAACAAGCTCCGCGCTGGCACCTGGAAATTTAGGAAGAACAGCCAGTACGAGATCTTCGACCTTCCCCCCGGCACCTACACCGTCGAGGGCATCTGCAGCAGTCGGGGAGACTCTGACGACAAGAAGACCAAAACCATAACCCTCACCGCCGGAGAAACAGCCACCCAAGACTTCCTCTGGCGGTAAAAAGCCAACCTGCCCCCGTAACGCAGGCACCCCTGCCTGCATCCTGGCAAAGGGCAGACCTCCTCGGCTGCCAAACCCCGCCATCGCCCTGCCAATAAAAAAGGCGGGCAACCGTTCCCGGCTGCCCGCCTCCCAAAACCACTACTCCGCGCTGGCACCAGACTCCGTTGCGGCTTCTTCTTTGCTTTCTCCGACGGCCCGCGCGACGGCGCTCACCTTTACCCCGGGGCTGGGGGTCATGATCTTCACGCCCTGCGTGTTCCTGCCGATGGTGCGCAAATCGCGCATGGACGTGCGGATCACCACACCGTCGGTTGCGGCTAACACCATCTCGTCATCGTCATCCACCGTGATCATGCCGACCACGTTGCCGTTGCGCTCCGTGGTCTTGATGTTGATGATGCCCTGACCGCCACGATGCTGAAGGCGGTATTCGCCCACCTTCGTGCGCTTACCAAAACCGTTTTCAGTGATGCATAGCACCGTCTTTTCATCCTCGGCCAGTGACACACCCACCACGTAGTCGTCGTCCTGCAAGCGGATACCGATCACGCCGCGGGCCGTTCGTCCCATGGGCCGCACATCCTTCTCTGGAAAGCGGATGGACAGACCCAGGTACGTGGCGATCAAAATGTTATCATCGCCGCCGGTAATCTGCACATCGATCAGCTTGTCATCCTTTTCGAGATCCAGCGCAATAATCCCCATGCTGCGCGGGTTGCTGAATGCTTTCAGCGATGTCTTCTTGACCGTGCCCTTGCGCGTCACCATGAAGATGAACTTGTCCTCGTCGTCCAAGTCGCACACCGGCAGAAAAGCGGTCACTTGCTCTTCGCTGGCCAGATTAAGCACATTGATGATCGCGCGTCCACGTGCGATCCGGCTGGCCTTGGGCAGTTCATGCACCTTGCGCCAGTACACCCGGCCAAGATTGGTGAAAAACAGCATGTACTGGTGTGCGGAGGCAATGAATAGATCCCGGATGAAATCCTCTTCCTTGAGCGCACTGCCGCTGATGCCCTTGCCACCCCGGCGTTGACTGCGATAGGTGCTTACCGGCAGCCGCTTGATGTAGCCCTCATTCGAAACCGTCACCACCATCATTTCATCTGCGATGAGGTCTTCAATGCTGAATTCGCCCAAGGCATCCAGGATCTGTGTGCGCCGCTCGTCGCCGTACTTTTCCTTGACGATGATAATTTCCTTGCGCACCTCATCGAGGATGGTTCGATCGCTTGCAAGAATGGCGCGATAGGTCTCGATCTCCAGAAGAACATCACGCAACTCATTTTCCAGTTCTTGACGCTCGAGGCCGGTCAGGCGGCGCAGGCGCATCGCGAGGATGGCGTTGGCCTGCAACTCGCTGAACTCAAAACGCGCCATCAAACGGTTGCGTGCATCGTCCGAATCCGCCGATTGCCGGATAATCGCAATCACTTCGTCAATGTGGTCGATTGCCTTCAGCAGGCCTTCCAAAATATGCGCGCGGGCTTCCGCCTTGTCCAGCAGGTAGCGCGTCCGCCGCTCCACGATCTCCGCCCGGTGCTCCACATAATAGTGAATAATTTCCGGCAGCGTCAGCACGCGCGGCGTGTTGTTGACCAGCGCGAGCATGATGACACTCGCCGTCACCTGCAGTTGCGTGTGCTTGTACAACTGATTGAGCACAACCTCAGGCTCATCGCCCTTCTTGATCTCAATAACAACGCGCATTCCGTCCTTGTCGGACTCATCGCGCAGGTCACTGATACCCTCGACCGTTTTCTCGCGCACCAAATCGGCAATGCTCTCAATCAGACGGGATTTGTTGACCTGATAGGGGATTTCCTGAACGATAAGGCTTTCACGATTCGTCTTCTGGTTCTTCTCGACCGCCACCTTCGCCCGTAGCTTCAGGCGCCCCCGCCCGGTCTTGTACGCCTCCACAATCCCTTCTCGACCGCAGATGATCCCGCCGGTGGGGAAATCCGGGCCTTTCACAAACTGCATGAGGTCTGTCGCGTTGCATGTGGGGTTATCGATGTAGTGGATGACCGCGTTACAAACCTCGGTAAGGTTGTGCGGCGGACAACTCGTCGCCATACCGACCGCGATACCATACGAACCGTTAACCAGCAGATTGGGGATGGCGCTCGGAAGCACGGTCGGCTCCTGCAGCCGCTGGTCGTAGTTATCTTGGGTATCGACGGTTTCCTTGTCGATATCCATCAGCATTTCCTGCGTGATGGTGGCCATGCGCGCCTCCGTATACCGGTAGGCCGCCGCATTGTCCCCGTCGATGGATCCAAAGTTACCCTGACCGTGTACCAGCGGATAGCGCAGATTCCATTCCTGAGCCATGCGCACCAGGGAATCGTAGACCGCCGAATCGCCGTGCGGGTGATATTTACCAAGCGCGTCACCGACGATGGTCGCGCACTTGCGGTGGGCGCGGTTGTGCACCAGCCCCAGCTCATGCATGACGTACAAGATCCGCCGATGCACCGGCTTGAGCCCGTCCCGGACATCCGGCAGCGCACGGCTCACAATCACGCTCATGGAATAATCCAAGAACGAGTTCTTCAGTTCTTGTTCGATCGCAATCGGACGAATGCGCTCATTCGGTGTTATCGGTTCTTCAGCCATTGTGTCCACCATCTATTCATGCATTGTACAAAACGCTAACGTGCCTAACTGCCCAACCACTGCAGCACACCATTTCCAAAACAGCCCGTTCCAAGATCCTCATGACCCCGGACAATCCAAGCTTGGGTCTCGATGACCTTGAACAACCGGGCTTAGGGTCGTAATGACCCAGGGACAACCCGACCCAAGGCCCCGAAGGGGCCCAACTACCATAGCCGTGGGTGAAACCCACGGTAAGCGACATAACCACGGCTCAACCCCGAAGGGGTTGAACTGAACTCTCCCACCACCACCTTACCCTAAAAACCGCTCTTCAAATTTCACGCCCGCCTCGTTCAATATCCTCTTGAACTCATCAATAAACGAAACGGTCTTATGATGCTCTTCCTGGCTGCGAATATACCCGACCAACACCGCCTTCTCCGCCTCCGAATGCGTAAACGCTCCATAACCGTCCTGCCAGTGGGCAAACCCCGGAAACAAACCGTTTTCCTTGATCCACATCGATGTGCTCACCTTAATGTCCTTGACAAAATCCGCAAGCGCAATCGACGGATGCAAACCCGACAAAATGTGCACATGGTCCTCGACCGCGTTAATCCGATACAGACGGCAATTCCTATTCTCCATCAAACCCCAGACGTACCGGAAAAGCGCCTCGCGGTCCTGCGCCCGCAAAACGGGCCGCCGCTCCTTCGTGCTAAACACGATGTGATAATAAATCTGCGTGTACGACATAGACTGCTTCGGTCACGCTCCAAACATTCAACCCATGCTCCCCCGCAGCCTCGCCGGGGAACTGCCCTAAATATCCAGATTCTGTACTTCGGCGGCGTGCTTCTCGATAAATTCCTTGCGCGGCTCGACAAGGTCGCCCATCAAGGTCACGAACATGTCATCGGCACCCACCTCGTCCTCGGCACGAACCTGAAGAATCGTCCGGTTTTCCGGATTCATGGTCGTCTCGAGCAACTGCTCGGGATTCATTTCGCCCAAGCCTTTATATCGCTGGATTATCAAGCCCTTCCGGCCCGCCTCCATGAGGAAATTGTACAGGGGAACCAGTTCATCGGTTTCAAAAACCACATTCCCCTTCTTATCCTTGTCATAAACCCGGAACGGGGCCTCACCCACCGAGGCGATGGGTTCCATATGTGTCAGCAGCGCTGAGAATTCGTGACTTTTCATGAAAGCGAGGTCAATTTCACCGGCTTTGCGGACAGCGCGTGCCTTTAGCTTGCCCGTCCCACCCTCTTCCTCAATCTCCGTCTGACGTTCCGAGGTGTTCACGATCCGCGCATTTACGCCGAACAGCACATGAAGTTCTGTCGTGTCCAGACAGCCGGGATCCAGATATTTGTCGCGCGGCAGCTTCAGACACCGGCGTACCATCTCGCGCTCCACACCATAGACACGGTACAAACGGGAAAGCATCTGTTCCCGCTCTTGGGCCGCCCGAATTCCGCGCAGAAGCGTCTTAAACTGAATTGCCCGGCCGTTTTCCTCTTGCCCGGCGGTCACCTTCATGCTGTCAATCACCATCTCGAAAATGAAGTTCTCAAACTCGAGTTCTGTGTTCACATATCGCGATTTGGTGCCCTTGCGAATCTGGTACAACGGCGGCTGTGCAATATAAAGGTGCCCGCGACGGATGAGTTCGGGCATTTGCCGGAAGAAAAACGTCAGCAGGAGGATGCGGATATGCGAACCATCCACGTCAGCATCCGTCATGATAATGACCTTGTGATACCGCAGCTTGCCGATATCGAGATCGTCCTTGCCGAAACCTGCCCCGAGGGCCGTAATCAGCGACTTGATCTCGTTGTTGTTCAGCATCTTGTCTTCGCGGGCCTTCTCGACATTCAGCACCTTACCGCGAAGCGGAAGAATGGCCTGATAACGGCGGTCACGACCTTGCTTGGCTGAACCGCCCGCGCTGTCACCCTCGACGATGAAGATTTCGCATAGTGCCGGATCCTTCTCCGAACAGTCGGCAAGCTTCGCCGCCTGCCCCATCGAGTCCAGCGCGCCCTTCCGGCGGGTCAGATCGCGGGCCTTGCGGGCCGCCTCACGCGCACGGGAGGCCTCCAGCGACTTGTTGATAATCCGGTTCGCCACCGAAGGGTTCTCTTCAAAATAAGTCTGAAGCCCCTCATACACCAGCGAGTTCACGATACCCTGAACCTCGCTGTTGCCCAGCTTCATCTTGGTCTGGCCTTCAAACTGCGGCTCCCGCACCCGGACCGATACAATCGCCGTCAATCCCTCACGCGCGTCATCGCCGGATACCGAAACGTTCGCCTTCTTGAAAAGATTGCTCTTCTTGCCGTAGTCGTTCAGGCTCTTTGTCAGCGCAGCCCGGAAACCGCTGAGGTGCGTGCCACCCTCGTGGGTGTTGATGTTGTTCGCGAAGCTCGACACCGTCTCGGTGTACACGTCGGTGTATTGAAGGGCGACCTCGACTTCGACGTCGTCACGCGCCGCCTCCATATATATAGGTGTGCGGTGCAGCGGTTCGCGGTTGCGGTTGAGGTACTTCACGTACTCAACAATACCGCCCTTGTACTGCATGATGGTCGGCTCGTCCTCCACCCGCTCATCCTCAAAGACAATCTTGATGCCCTTGTTGAGGAAAGCCAGCTCGCGCAGGCGATTCAGCAGGGTCTCCGAAGAGTACGTCGTCTCTTCAAAGATTTCGGAGTCCGGCAGAAAGGTTATCTTCGTGCCTGTACTCTTCGCACGGCCCCGCTTCTCAATCTCACCCTTGGGCGCGCCCCGCTCAAAGCTCATGAAGTAAACAATGCCGTCGCGTTTGACCTCAACTTCCAGCCATTTCGACAGCGCGTTCACGCACGATACACCCACCCCGTGCAGACCTCCGGAAACCTTGTAGCTCGAATTATCGAACTTACCTCCGGCATGCAGCACCGTGAGCACCACCTCCAAAGCCGTCTTCTTACGGTACTTCGGATCACGGTGAAGATCCACGGGGATCCCTCGGCCGTTGTCTTCCACGGTCACGCTATTGTCGATGTGAATGGTGACATCGACCTGGTTGCAGTGACCGGCCAGCGCCTCGTCAATACTGTTGTCGACGACCTCATAAACGAGATGGTGGAGACCCCGTGTACTCGTGTCGCCGATGTACATCGCGGGGCGTTTTCGAACGGCCTGAAGCCCCTCTAAAACTTGGATTGATCCAGCATCGTAACCTTTTTCTGCCATTAGACTTACCTCAATTCGTACCATGCCTGTGAACCGGCCTTTTGGGAGGAGTCTTTATTATAGCAAAACCACCCTCTCAATACAAGCAAAAGGTGGAGGATTTGGCCGAAAAAACAGTCTATTTTGGCCCGTCCAACCGCCCTTTTTGGGGGCTCTCAGTTCCAATAAATACTTGACCTTTGCCGCTTTCAGTCTCTATAATTCTCAGCTGGATTTGCCGTGAACCTTGGAGTCGCCATTTTATGGGAAGTAAGTCGGTTCGTTTTCGTTGCCACAGCTGCGGTCATTGCTGCACCGATGTCATTTGCCTGCCCACGCCTTGGGATATCGTTCGCATGGTGCGGGATATACGGGTTGATCCTAAGAAGTTCCTCGACTTCATCAAGCCTGATGAAATCACCGAGGTCGAAGAGGACGACCCCACCTGGATCAAGGTGCGCAATCAAAAATACCTCATGGGCCTCAAGCGAGGCGCCAAGGGCTGTTTCTTCCTCGACAAGAAGGACCGCACCTGCACCATCTACGATTCCAGGCCCCTGCTGTGCCGCTTGTACCCCTTTTGCCACGAGGAAACCCGGGACGGCAAGCATCTCGGATTCTCCCTCCACAAAGATGTGGGATGCCCCCGCCACCGTGATGGCGTGGTTTCCGTGGAACCTTTGAAGGCCTTGTTGGATGAAGAGGAGGAGCACCGGCGTGACTACCGGGATCTCGTGGAGGTTTTCAATCGGCGCGAATATCCGGGGAAGTCGCCAAAGGACTTCATCTCCCTCTTTGTCGAAATACAGTCGAAAACGAAGACCCCGAAGACGGCCAAAGCCTAGCCCCGAAGCGAATTTCGGGTGGCGAAAAGGGCCCGTCGGACACAAAATGGTGCCGGTTTTTATTTCCGGCAAACCAAAAATATGGGTTGACTTGGGCGAATACCCCGTGCTATAGTGCCAATGTAGACCTCGGGGAAGCTTCGATCCGGAGTCTTCGCAGCCCTGGGCTGTTGCGGAGACAGACAATTTTAGACGCTTGGTGCTAACGTTGCGGGCGAAGTTTGGTCGCTCTATTTATGGAGCTTTCTTAAGCATGAAAAAATGGACCGTGATGCTAATACCCCATGAACCGGGGGATACGCGCACGTACACACTCTCAAGCTGGCATTCCAGATTGCTGGTCGCCTTGCTTGCGGGGCTGGTATTCACCAGTTCGTGCATGTATCAATGGAATCGACAACTTCGGGTGCAGTCCACCCGGGTGGCGCAGGAAAACTGGCTTTTGCAGGTGCAAAAAGGTGGGGTTGAACAACCCGCTGCCACACCCACAGCCCCCCAGGGACAGGAAGTTCGCGACGTAGAGGAACGCCTCAGGGCCGAGTATCAGGCCAGTCTCGCCGCCATCACCGCCGAACTGACCGACCTCTACAATATGGAAGCCAAGGCCCGTGACATCACCGGGATGGCTCCCCGACCCACCAAAGCCGCCGAACGCATCACCGAATCCGTGAGCACCAGCAGCCGTGGTGGGGGAAAGGGTGGCCCTTCTTCCTCCGGTGTTGAGCTGGCCATGGACTCCCATCAGGGCGCATCGCCCCGTCTTCCCAATGTCATTTACGGAGTATCCCGACCTTCCGCCGACCTTATCATCCAAGAAATCCGCCTCCGCACCCGCAGTTTCCGCGAATTGGTGCAGGACATGGAAGTCGCACGCAGCCGCGTCGAGCGTACCCCCTCCATCTGGCCCCTCGCCAATGGGGCCGGACGCAAGACCTCCGGTTTCGGTTACCGGCGCGACCCCTTCAATGGCCGCATCAGCCAGCACAGCGGCACCGACCTTTCCGCGCCCATCGGCACCCCCATTCGGGCTACCGGACGTGGCGTGGTGGCGAAGTCCGCCTTGGACGGCGATTTTGGTAACATGGTGATTATTGACCATGGCAATGGTCTGCAGACCCTCTACGGACACATGTCCAAGCGGATCGCGGTCACTGGACAGACCGTCAAACGCGGCGATATCATTGGCGCGTTGGGCAGCACAGGACGAAGCACCGGGCCTCACCTCCATTACGAAGTGCACATCGGAGGCAAGCCCGTCGACCCGGATAAATACCTCAGAGAATAGAAATGCTCGATACAAAAAAAGCCACCAAGCAGTATAACGAAAATAAAGTCGTCACCATCATCGGCCCCGGCACATGCGTGTCCGGCGAGGTGGTATCCAAAGGCACCATCCGCGTCGAAGGCGAAGTCGCAGGCAGCATCCGCTGCGAAGATAGCGTCGTCGTGCAGCAGTCCGGCAAGGTGCAGGCCGACGTCGTGGCCGGACAGGTCATCGTCAGCGGCGAAGTGATCGGCAACATCTACGCCGAAGACCGCCTCGAAATCACCGCCACCGGCAAGGTCACCGGCGATGTCACCGCTCCTCGGGTGAGTTTTGCCGAAGGCATGCTCCTCGACGGCAAGTGCACCACCAAGAAGCCCGATATCACCGCGCCACTGCCTAGCAAAGACGGGGCAACCCAAGCGGCGGCACCCCCCGCGCCACAAGCCTGAAACCGCCCCTTACTCCGGGATACACCCATGCATCCGCCCGAAGGCTCGCGCGTACTCATCGCCATGAGCGGTGGCGTGGACAGCGCTGCGGCGGCGACCCTCCTCCGAAACCAGGGCTACGAGTGCCTTGGGGTCACCCTGCGCCTCGTCCCCGACCATCCCGCCACCTCGCCCTTTGAGCCCTGCTGCGGACTCGAAGCCGCCGAAGACGCCCGACGGGTCTGCGAGCGCATCGGCATTCCCCATCGCATCCTTCACGCCGTCGACTTCTTCGATGGCGAGATCATCTCCGACTTCCTCGCCGAATATCAGCGGGGCCGCACACCCAATCCCTGCATCCGCTGCAACCTCGCCGTCAAATTTGGCCGACTCTACGAACTCGCCGACACCCTCAATGCCCCATACATCGCCATGGGCCACTATGCACGACTCGAGCAACACCAGGGCCGCTGGACCTTGCGCCGGGCCGTCTGCCGCCCCAAAGACCAAAGCTACGTGCTGGCACCCCTTTCCCAGGAACAGCTCAGCCGGGCACTCTTTCCCTTGGGCGATATGACCAAGGAAGAAAGCCGCGCCGCCGTGCGCCACATCGACTACGTATCCTCCGCCAAGCGCGAAAGCCAGGAAATATGCTTCGTGCCCGACCGGGACTACGGCGGTTTCATCGAAAGACGCCTGGGTAAACTCGCCACCCCCGGTTCCATCATAAGCACCACCGGCGAAGTCCTCGGCCGTCACCGCGGCCTCATCCACTACACCATCGGCCAACGACGCGGCCTCGGGATCGGTGCCTCCGGCCCCTACTACGTCCTCCGCCTCGACACCACCACCAACACCCTCATCGCCGGACACCGCCCGGAGACCCTCCAGACCCGGTTTACCACCGGCCCCATACGCTGGGGAGGAACCGCACCCCAGCAAACCCCGCTCGAAGTCCAAGTCCAGCTCCACTCCCGCCACCAGGCCGTTCCGGGCACCCTCGAGCCATCTCCCGACCGTGCCCGCATCCACCTCCACACCCCCCAATCCTCCATCACCCCCGGACAATGGGCCGTCTGCTACACAGAAGACCGTGTAGCCGCCTCCGCCATCGTCGAAACCGTCGAAGAATAACCAAGCGGAACAATTGACAGCGCAAAGCATGGAGTGGCATAGTGAGTACCCAATACAAGAACGGAGCGTGATGCCATGTATCGGACAATCAGAGTTGTGGTGGAACACCATGCGGACGGATACATCGCCTATCCCCTCGGACTCAAGGGCGTGGTCATGGGGCAGGGCGATACCTATGCCGAAGCACTTCAGGACATCGAATCGGCCATTCAGTTTCACGTTGAAAGCTTTGGTGAGGAAGTACTCGACCCGGACCCCGATACCCCTGTTCTTGAAGCCTTCGTGGCCGAGGCTGGGGTCATGGTCAAATGACCCCCTTTCCATCCGACGCGCCTTTGGAGCAGGTGGTAAAAGCATTCGAGCGACTTGGCTTTCGCGAGGTGCGAAGGGGCAATCATATCTCCATGCTACGAGAAAACTCAGATGGAACTCGGACCCCATTGACCATGCCATCCCATCGAAGTATTAAAGGGTCCACCCTTCGAGCCATTTTGACACAGGCGCAAATCTCGCGTGACGATTTCCTCTACGCCTATCGAAATTCCTGAACCCATTTGCTAATCCGCCCGAAACATGGCATAATAACCATAGGCGGAGTTGCTGACAACTCAGGCCGATTCTTCCGCCGAAAAAGGTGCTCCACACTACAGTGGGGGCGACAAGGTTTCGACGGGGGTGGATGAAACAATGGTTGCGTGCCGAGGTTGATCGGTTGGCCTCGTAAAAAGCCGATTGAAACTCAATTGCCAACAACGAATTGGCCCTTGCTGCCTAACTAGTGCAGTACGCGTTATCTGTGACCACCTGCTAGCGGAATAACGTGTCAAACAGCGGGTCTTTCACCCGGGATCGGCGGAGCCCGGGAGCGGAAGTACTATTGCGCCTAGCGTAATGAAACAGCGTGCCTGACGCGGTTTCACGAGGCGAATCCTCAAAAGAAAGGCTACGCACGTAGATACCGTTGTAGAGGCACTTCCGGACGCGGGTTCGATTCCCGCCGCCTCCACCATAACTCTTTTATTTTCAATGACTTACATTGTGGGCGCTATACCCGCCGCCTCTGTGCCAGTCGTATCCCTGTAAATCCTTGTAACGCAGATGTTTATAGATGCTGGCAGTGTAACTGTTGCGAGGCTTTATGCTCATATTATGCTGAGAAAGAGGCCTTTTCCGGTCGAAACGGTCATGCGATGTTATGCACATGTTATGTTCCAAGCGAATGAAATCGAACTCAAGTGCTCCTGTCCCGAGCGGGCCACGATGTGCAAACATGTGGCCATCGTGCTCCTGCGCAAATGAGCCGGGACTGTCTGTGGCGGACTTCGCGGATTTGCTGGGCGTGTCTGCTCCGAGCGTACCGAGATCGGAAAGCACACCGGGGCCGTTACGGATCTATGCCCGACCGCTCGTGGCGCTCACCCGAATGCAGGAAGAATTCTCCAGCAGATGATTAGCGGCAATCAGGCGTGCTATTCGCGAAAATGGCAAACAAGATCGGTCACCAACGGCGAGCTTTGCAGTTCTGATCTTCGGCGAACCCGCTCGGCACACTCTCGTTTCATTTCGCAGGCGACTCGTCCGCTGGCGACGCTTTGGGTTCGCTGAGACATAACCGGCGGCTGCGCCCACGCCGGCTTTCCGCGAAGGCGTGAATGTCCTTCTCGCCCGAACGTAGGAATTCGAGGAAGTCCAAGCCCATGTACTTGCACGTTTCGCAAAGGCTCAACAAGACCAAGTATTCGCGAATACCTTTCTCCGTCGTGATTCCTCCGATGACATGCCGAAGCGCTGCGAAGGGCTTGACGGCGTGTTCAGCGTTGTTGTTGTTCCACGGGACCCCATCATAGCTCAGAAACGTGAACAGCTTGTCTCGGTTCTTTCCCAAACGCTCCTTGAACTTCGCCGCTGTCTCGCTCTGCAAGTCGGTTTCGGAGATTCGCCGATAGAATCGTTCCACAGATACTCGGTGTTTCTTCAAGAAGCGACTCTTCAGGCCGTACCGATCAATGATCTCCACCATCGGCCTGAGCAGAGCCATGAAGGCCAATGCCAGATCTTTCAGTTCTGTGTCATAGGGGTGCTTCAAGACATCGTCATTAAAGTCCCGAATCAGGTGGATCAAGCACTTTTGCTGTGGGCATTGGATTGAATCGTAGGCCGCATAGAAGTCGGATACCAAGACGCCTTTGAAGTCTTTCAACATTGTCTGAAGCATGTCGCCTTCTCGCGTCTCGCTATAGACGTAGGCCACTTCCTCCATGTTTGCAAAAATCCACACAACTCCTGACTCCCCGCGAATACTGATTCTTGTTTCATCGACGTGAAGCAAACGCCCACTGCACAGCCTCTTCAAAAGTCCTCCATATGCAGTTTCGTATGCCTTGGCTGCTTGCTGTTTGATTTGGTTGGTCGTTTGGCCAATACGGAAATCAAATCCAAATAATCGGATGAGGCACTGATCAACATGCACTTGCGGAAGGCGCAACTCTATATTTAGGTACAGCGCGTAGGCAATGACCTCGGAACCATACTTACTACGTGCCCAGGTTTTTTCCTCAGGAAGGACAACTGCTGCATATTTCGGCACGAGTAGGCCATCGGTTACGGTGCAGCGCGGCCACTTGTTATGGCGTAGCGCGGCCACCTGTTTCGGGCGCGGCCGGGTAGTCCAAAGGAGGAGGCCGTTGGATAGCGGCATGGGGCGGGAAGCGAAGAGGGGCCGAGGGGAACCACGCGGCGCGCGATTCCCCTCGGAGCGAAGCGACGATGTGTTGT
>CAIZGN010000511.1 GCA_903932505.1 Candidatus Hydrogenedentota bacterium | reverse complement strand
GTGGGTTCGAATCCCACCCTCTCCGCCATTTTCTCTTTCGAGAACCACCCACACGCTTCCAAATGCCCTCCGAAATTGCCTACAATCACCACAGCTGCTTCCATCATGGCAATTTCAAGAAAGGCATCCCATGTTTCTTCAAGTCGCCCTCGTACTCTCTGCTTTGGCGTCCCTCACAGACGCCTCCTCCGCCCAGCCGGGTGTTTATGTTCCCGTATCCGGTGGCTGGCAGCTCTCCATCCCCGCCCAGCCTTCTGGCATCGACCCGGCCTCTACAATTGGCGTTGTGCAGGGCAATGCACGCCTGCACCGCCGACCGCTTTATCCGCCCGCAGACAAAACCCTGCTGTGGAACGACGCCGAGCGTGCCAAAATGGAATGCTGCGGATTTCGCCCCTTGGTATTGGCCTACAATGAACCTCGATTCCTTTTTGACTATCACGGTGGCGGTGGATTGCTGGGACACCTCTATCTGGGACTGCACCCCAAGGACGGCGAGGGGAAGTGGCTGCACCAATGGGCAAATCTTCAAGTCGCCTACATCGATGGACGTATGGAATACACCCTTTCTGATCCGGCCTTTCCCGGCTTGACGGTGCACCTCGCGGCCATCGCACTCGCTCAAAGTGACGGACTATTGGTGCATATCCGCGTTGATGGCCTTGCCGAAGGCACCAGTCTTACGTGGGCCTATGGTGGCGCTTCCGCTTTCTTCACCAACTATGCCATGGATTCAAAGGAATATACATTCACCCCGGCCCAGTGTGCCAAGGACCGTGTTTCCTGGGATAAAGAATCATTTGCCTTGCGGCGCCGCTTCGACAAAACGGATTCCGTCATGGAGCAGGCCTTTGCCGTGCCACGGTATCTCCCGGAATGGGAAGCTGTCGTTCGGGGCGGCAGCTCCTTTCAGGTAAAATCTGGATTTGGAAAGCCCGAGGCTTTTCAGGTTTCACCGGGTGCTTTGCTCGCATCGGCGGAATGGGCCAATGACCAGACAGAGAAACCCGGTGGTTGGGTCGTGGTGCAGGACGGCGGCTTACCCTCTGGACATGCCGAAGGCTATGTCGTGGTGGGTATGGGCGGGAATATCGAGCATGCGGTCAAACACCCGAAAAAGGCGCACGAGAAAGCCCTTGAGCGCAACAGCGAGATCGCGGGGCGCATCGTCACCAAAACCTCCGACCCCTATCTCGATGCCGCCACCACCATGATGGCCTTTGCCACCGACGGCACCTGGGGCGACTCCACCATTATGCACGGGGCATGGTCCTGGCGCTTCGGCTATCTCGGTTGGCGCGGCTGGTACGGTCCGACCTGTTACGGATGGACCGACCGAATCAAACGGTGCATCGAAAATCAGACCCGACTGGCGCTCATCAAGAAAGGCGATGATGCGGGGGCTATCAGCAGCATGCTGGACAGCCCCGGCGGCGTGTTTTACAACATGAACGAGGTCTTCCTCGACCATGTGCGGCAATATTTCGAGTATACCAACGACACGGAACTAATGAAGTCGATTTTCCCGGTTCTCAAAGGCGTTGTGGAATGGGAGAATCGGCGGCTTCAGCCGGGCAATCAGTACCTGTATGAGAACGCCCTCAACACATGGATCAGCGATGGGCATTGGTATATCCAGGGGCAGTGTACCCAGGCTTCCGCCTACATGTTGCAGGCGCACCGACTGCTCGCGCGCCTCGCGCCACTCGCGGGTGAGGATCCGGCACCCTTTTCGGAACATGCCGCCCGAATCGCCGCAGCCATGCAGGAAAAACTGTGGATGCCGGACGAAGGGGTCTTCGCGGAATACCTCGACACACGTGGCGCGGGCATGCTGCACCGCCAACCGGAATTACCCACCATTTACCATGCCGCAGAATTCGGTGCTGCGAATCCCTACCAGATTTACCAGATGCTGCAGTGGGCCGACATCAACCTGAAATCCGAGAATACACCCGGCGGCGGGAAACTGGTGTGGAGTTCCAATTGGGTGCCGAACACGGCCCGTTCGTATACGCACAGCACCCATGAAATGGCCTATGGCGAGGAATTGAACTTCGCGCTAACCAACTATCTCGCGGGCTGCAGCGACGCAGCCTACGCCCTGCTGCGCGCTTCCTTCTGCGGGATATTCAACGGCCCCACCCCCGGCGGACTTTCCTGCCACACCTATATCGATGGTCGCCAACGCGCCAACGACGAATTTGCCGACGCCATCAGCATGTGGGGCCGCGCGGTTGCTGAAGGGCTATTCGGAATACGCCCCAACCGCCCCGAAGGCTATGTGGCACTCTCCCCCCAGTTCCCCCGCAGCTGGAACGATGCCTCGATCAAGACGCCGCATTTCTCCTATAGCTGCCAACGCACGGAAAGCATTGTCGTCATCAAATGGGAATCCCCCACCGAAACCTCGGTTCATCTCCGTTACCCCACACTATCCTCGACACCTCCAGCCGCCACCATTGATGGTCGCGCCGTAGATCTAAAACTGGAACTTACGCCCGGCGTGACCTGGGTAGTCATTGCGACTCCTCCCGCCCGCAAAGGGACTATAGAGCTGTCCATGTCCTCCCAGCCCGCCGAATGGCCGGTTACCCTGCCCATTCCCCCCAAAGCCCCTATTGCCGCCCCCCCGGTCTGGAAGGCACCAAGTGTTCCGGCGCACGACCTCAACCTCTGGAACACCATCGACTGTGCCGCCCTGTACAGCAGCACCATCCCGGAATCGCTGGAGCGGGTGGGCAAAGACGCCACACCGCCCCCCTCGGGCGCGAGTCTCGTCGGTTTTGGCTACTGGAAAGACTACCTCACAACCCGATACCACGGTGGACAAAATCAACAACCCAACGACGAAGCCTGGCGCGCCAAGGTTGGCCCCGATGGAATCGCGTGGACAACCGATGGCATTCCGTTCAAAACCGCAAAAGAAGGCCCCAATATCGCCATCATCACCCGAGCGGGAGTCTTCCCCTCTCAAATCGAGATCCCCGTGCATGCATCGGGAAAAAACCTCTATCTAATGATTAGCGGATCCACCTTCCCCGCGCAAAGCCACATGACGCACCTCCGCGTCACCCTGCACTATACCGGTGGCTCCACGTCGGCCCGAGAGTTGACCACCCCGGACACGCTCGGTGACTGCTGGAACACGTGGTGCGGCCGCTGGCACGATACCGCTGCCAATGGATTCGAAAACCTTGCCGGTCGCTTTGGTCCGGCGGGCTCCTCGGCAGCGGGGGACCTCACAAAACCGGTCAACGTTGATACGGAAGCCCATCTCGTAGACTTCCCGCTTGAAGCAGGAAAAACCTTGGACAGTATCTCGGTAGAGGCCGTGGCCAACGACATCGTATTCGGCGTCATGGGGGCCACGATACTAAAGTAATCCCGTTAGAAGCAGACGTCGAACACAACTTCACGACAACGGTTGGCTATGTTACGGGCGACCGGATGCCAACCCCAAACCCAGATAGCTCTCGTATAGCTTTTGGGCCTCGGGCTTGGCGGTCGGATGCACAAATTCCTGGTATCCCCAGGTAATCGCGGTGGGCGTGAATTCGCGCACAAATCCGAGCTTATCACTGAGCTTCTTGGCGGGCACGCCCCGCCAGTACGGGGTCAGCTTCGGATCGTTCACATGCGTCTTGCGCCCGAACCGGGCTACATAATCTTCTGGGGAATTAACGTCAAGCTCGCCGGTTTCAATATTCGCCCATAAAGTCTTGCCGGTGGCATCGCACGCAGACTTCATCGCTGCAAAAAACGGTCTTCGATCCTCAAGGGTATAATAGGAGAGGTGCTCCCCGCTATCCTGAAGAGCCACAATATCGATGGGGGCCTGCTTCAACACACCCGTCCAAAACTCCTGATACTCCGCCGGTGTGGCCCAACGAAAATCCCCCAAATTTTGGGCCTTGTCCAAGATGAAGAAGGGCGAAATCATGACGGGCTTATTCAGCGTGGCTTTGGCAATTCCGCTCACCTCCCGGTAGAGGGTTCGGATGAGGTCGGCCTGCGGCCCCCAGAACATGTACAACTCATACGGCACATACCACCCCGCGAAGGATTTCCGCATTCCGTAGCGTTTGGCGATATTTCGTATGCACTCGCCCGCGCGGGCAATTTCCGGTGCGGCATCCGTCTGCACCCACCAGTCGGGGCCGGATAAGGTGTTGATGAATATCCGAAGACCTCGCCGATCCGCCTCATCGAAAAAGCCCTTCATCGGTTCCAAACCGGGAGCATCCGCAAAGGAACCTGATACGACCAGCAAGTCCATTCCCAAGGCCTGAAAGCGCTCCAAGTCCACGCGCCAAGATTCCGCCGTCCGTTCTACGTCCGCCGTGGACATCCACCACAGCACTCCCACCAATCGGGTCGGTTGGGGTTCTCCCCATGTAGCCATGGAAAACAAAAAGAGCGACAAAAGCACGGGAAGGCTCCGAAATCGCCAAAAAAATAAACTCGACTTTTTCATCCAACACCTTCCCGATAATCCGTAGGGGCAGTTCAACGACCTACCCGGTTTACATTCGTCGAATCATAATTCAACGGATCCACACCGCATACCCAATAGAGCCCCATTATAGGCCAACGCCTCGGATCATCAAAACCTGAAAACGATGGTTCAATCGCGTATACTGGGATAAGATTCGGGAGGAATGCGATGCCTGTAAGTGTTCACGACCTGCCCCATCTGGTGGCGCTGCTGGATGACCCCTCAGAGGTTGTTCAGGCGGGGTTGGTTCGCGCCTTCGCCTCCTTTGGCCTCTCATTGGATACGGCCTTAGCGCCTCTTCCCGAACTTAATCGGCAATCCGTCCATGCCTTTCTTTCAAGACATCGGAACGAATGGCTGACCTGTGTGTGGCCCGGTTGTTTTACGGATGCTGTTGCGGAAACCCAATTGGAGCTTGCAATGTCGGTTCTTTCCGGCTATCTTTCGGGTATCCCACAGGGCGCTCGTCTCGCCGGGCAACTCGATACGCTCGCGCAGTCCTTCCAGAAATCCGGCATGCCCCAAGACCCGCTGTCCCTCTCGGACTTTCTGTTCGTGGAAGAAGGCATTCAGGGCGCACGATTCGAATACGAAAACCCGCAACACTTCGACCTTCCCGGTGTCATTGACCGGCGCTTGGGTATTCCAGTGAGTCTCGGATGTTTGTATGTCCTCGTCGGCAGACGACTGGGGTATTCGGTGGGGGGCACACGGTGGCCGGGACATTTCTTCGCTTATGCCCAAGTGAATGATGTGACCTATATGGTCGACCCTTACCATCACGGGTTCTGTACCCCCGAGTCGTCTTTCCTGCGCATGCAAGGCCCGTCATGGGAAGCGGCTCGCCAAATCTTGGCGCGACCCGCCTCCACCGGCTATCTTGTCCGCCGGGTCATCCATAATCTTATTCAGGCCTTTCATCATTTCCAGCGGTGGGATGATGGACAACGAATGATTTGCCTCTTGCGAGAGACCCCGAAAGCAGACAACTAATCGACCGAAGCCGAATTAGAGAAAAACGAGGGGCAGGGGCAGATCGCATCCTTGCAATCTACCCCCGCCAAAGGAGTTTTTGAGGCTAGGCCAGCACGTCGAGGTCGTGTCCTGCCGCTCCAGACGCCGACAATGCCTGCGTTATGAGGCGCAGTACTGCGGTGTTGACATCCTTCGTTTTCCCCGTTTGTTCCATCATCTGGGGTTGCGAAGCCTGTCGCTGAATACGAACCTGGCTCACACCGGCCCCGACGCCGCTGGCCACAGCAGTCAATCCGTCCATGGCAGCCTCCTTTCTGCGTCGGGTTGGTCCAATTGCCTTCAATTGTATTATTTTTATCGGCAGATTTCTTTATAGCTTTAGGTTCGACCATCCGCCGCGCACTTGCCTCTGGCGTCCCACAACGTTAGAATAGGGGAGTAAACGCAAGTGTCCACCGGTAGATGACCGTAGACCAGAACTTGCGTCTGCGGCACGCGAGGAAGCGGCCGTGGCTTCGTCGCCCCAAACGGGCTGCGGAAATAGCTAATACCTTGGTTCAGGCATGCGCCCCCCATGGAAAGGTTGGTACTTGTATGGTTCCGAATTCCGCCACTGACAACACCGTCTCTGACCGGGAGATGCAGAAAATTGCGACCGACCGCCAGGTTAGTCGTTCCTTGGTCGCAGCCGGTGTGATCACGCAAAAAGAATTAGATGCTGCAATAGCCCTTCGCAAAGAGCGTGGCGGCACCTTGGTCGATTGCCTTATATCCCTCGGTCATCTCTCCGCAGAAACACTCGTTGAGTTTTTTGTGTCAAGTGCCGGAAAGACCGAGGTTGATCCCTCACACCTCGACATTGATCCGGGCCTGCTTGGACTTCTCGACCGTACCACCGCGCACAATCTGGGGGTGGTTCCCATGGATCGTACCGCCGGGACTCTACTCTTGGGTTCCGCGTCTCCGCTCGACGAAGCCGCCTTGACTGCGCTGGAGAAAGCCACCGGGCTTACCCCGCGCATCGTAATTTGCGACCGGAACAACATTGAAACCGCGCTCAATACCCACTACGGACTCCGTAGCGGAGATTCGCCCTCTGCTTCCATTGAAGTGGCACCGCCGCTTGATCCACAACGCCTGGAAACAGGAACCAAACTCGGACATATTGCCCATCTCATTCGTCAGGTGGGCTCTTTGCCCGCATTGCCGGAAACCGTCTCGCGGGTGCGTGAAATCATGGAAGATCCGGCCAGTGCGGTGAATGAGGTTGTGGGCGTGCTGACGCTGGATCCGCCGGTGGCCGCAAAAGTGCTCAGCGTGGCCAATTCCGCCGCCTACGGCTTCCCCAATCGCATCAATGACCTCACGCTCGCGGTGTCGCTTCTGGGTCTGCATGAAACCTATGGCATTGTCCTGTCGGTGGCCGTGGCGGATCTCGCCAACAAGCTCAAACATTTCGACTACAAGGCGTTCTGGCTCGAATCCATGTGCAGTGCGGCCGCCGCGCGCATTGTGGCCAAAGCCGCCGGTCTGCGCCGTCTTTCGGGTGTATTCTCCGCCGGACTCCTCCACGACATCGGGCGCGTGGTCTTGGTGGAGCTGCAACCCAACTATGCGGATCTTATGCCCGAACCCCTGTGGGGGCGCGCTCTGGTGGCCGAAGAATCCCGTGTGATTGGCCTTTCCCACACGGAAGCCGGGTACAGTCTGGCCCAATACTGGAATCTTCCGAGTGAAATTGCCGAGCCCATCCGCTTCCATCACACACCGGAATTGGCCACCACCGCCAAGCAGTATGTGGCGATTGTTTCCTTGGCCAATGTCATGGCCTGCGCGCCGGGCGGATCGCTGGAGGAAAGTCAGGGCTTGTTTGCGGATTACGGGGCTGCCCTGGAGGAACTCCGTCTGGATGCAGAGATGACGGAAGCGATGCTGGATGAATTTCTGGGAATCCGCTCCACGGCACTCAACGAGAAGCCGCAGGACGAATAATCCGGGTTGGCAAAACCGCTCTTAGGACTCGTCAGTCACGGCGGATTCACCGCTTCTGTGGTGATGTCCAGCACCCCCTGCCACTTGTTGCTGGGCTTCCATGCGCAAAATCTCAAGCGCGAGGGTGGCCGCCTGCAACTGCACCTCGTCGCGCGTGCCTTGGGCCAGTTTTTCCAACACAATCGCTTTGACCGTGGCCAAGTTGATTTCAGCAGTGGACGGCAAGGCAAGCTGCTCACTGCTGTCCCCGAGGGAACGACGCTTCATGTGGCGCAAACACTCGCTTCGTGCAGATTCAATCTCCGCGTTCCCAGGATAGTCGCTGGCAAGAAGATCAAATATAGACAAGGCTTCGGCATAACGCTTGTTGTAGAATAAATCGACGGCCTGTCCGAAGCGCTGCTTGTCGTCTTCACGAGCCCCGGGTCCCTGCCGCTGCGTTCGAAAAGCAGCGTTTCGCATCCCTCCCCCAGAACGCGAGGTATTCTTGGGGACAAGGGTATCGTTTGTGATCGGAATATGCCGACCGCAGGCGGGACACTGCCCGGTGCGCCCCACAGCACTCCGTGGAACCCGCATACGCTGCCCACACTGGCACGTCAATATGAATTTACTCATGAAACCCGCTTTCCTTCGGCTCAAGGTAGCTTAAATTCCGGACTGCGGCCCGAGAAACCGCATATACGCTTCTGCCATCGGGTCATCGCTGGACATTTGTCCTTCGAAGAACGGCTCTGGCGTGTTTTCCTCGTAATTAATTTCAATAGTCTCAGTTGGAGAGTCTTGGGCCGTAAGGCACCGCTCCAAGTCAGCGGCCCGACTGCGCAACGCGACCGCAATACGCTCCACCCCGGAAAACTCTAACGCAGTATCCCTCAACTGGAATTCCAATTGGGAGAACCGCGCTGCCAGCGATTTTATCATGCCCTTGGCAGGATCGTCGAACATGGCACCATCCTCCACGAGACGACTCTCAAAGGCGAGGGCAAATTCCTCGATGATTCCACTAAGAACGGAGATTTGGGTATTAGCAATATGGTTATCCGCTTCCAAGCGAACAATCTCGGACTCGGCAGAACGGCGCGCAGTATCCTGCTCACCAAGCTCGGCACGGAACCCTGCCAACGCTTCATTCGTTTGCTCGAATTCATATTGCAACAGATTCAGTTCGGTCAGAAGGGTTTGCTCGCGGGCGGCCCATGAACCCCGCCCCTCCTCAAGTGCTCCCTCGGATTCCTGTAAAGAATCTCTACACCGACTCAGGTTTCGCTCGAGTTCCTGAAACTGATCTTCGCGTTCAGAAAGTGAAACTTGGAGGAGGGCAACGGTTGCGCGGGACTCCCTGAGTTCTTCCCCCAGCTGGGAACACATGGACTGTGATTCAGAGAGCATCTGCCCGGTACTTCGTGTTTGTTCCAGCAACTCGGTGTGCTGCTGTTCAAGACATTCTCGCTCACCCCGCCAGTCTTCTATTTGCTGCCGCAAGCCCTCCAATTCCTGAATGCCTTCGCTCGAAAAGCGGTCTGCGGCAGCACGCAACTGGGCCGGGGGGATGAGTTGTCCCCCCGCGTCCTGATACGGTGCCAAGAGCGCACGAAGCTGCTGGTTACGCTCGGTGGTGGATTGCAGCAGATGCTCTGTGCGTCTCAACCGCTCCTCGCTGGGGAGCGAAAAAACGTCCAAGGAGGTTCCGTCGGCTTTCGGAATTATGATGTACCGCTTGCAGGCTTTGCAGCACGCATCGCGGCCTTCATACTCCGCGCCAATCCTCATATAGTTACCGCAATGCTGGCAGTGGAATTGAATCATACAATCTTGGTCATATTCTTTCCGCAAGGGTTATGGGGGCCTTCACTCAGGAAGGAAATCATCATGTTCCCGGTGTAGCGGCCTGACCGTTTTCCTTAAGGATCAAATCGGCCTCGTCCTTACGGGGGAAAGGCACGTCAAATTGTTTCCCATACAAAACAGACATTGCAATATGTTTCAATCCCTCATCTTTTTGTCCTTGGGCCATGAGAAGTTTCCCGTAATCCAGAACAAGTGTGGGGTCGGCAGGGCGCAAGGCAAGTGCCATCTTCAGGTTCTTCGCGCTTTCTTCAAGCTCGTTGCGCTGAAGTTGAATCGCGCCCAACGTGTGCAGCACCTGCGGAGATTTCGGTTGAAGGGCCGCCGCATGTTGCGCGCACGCCAATGCCCTGTCCATATCCTTCTTCGCCTGCATCAGGCAATACGCGAGATTGTTGTTTCCGGCCAAATCATCGGGAAGCAATTGAAGGAGTTTCTCATACGCAGCGATTGCACCGTCGAGATTCCCCTGATCTTCAAATAAACCACCCTCTCGCCGCCACGCTTCTGCAAAATCCGGAGACAGGGAAACCGCTTGTTCCAACGCCTTCAATTCAAGGTCGCTCTTTTTCAGAGAACCATAGATTTCTGCAATACCCAATTGGACGTCGGCGGAATCAGCGTGCTTTTCGGCAAGCGTCTTCGCGCTTTCTTCACGATTGGCGGCTGGATCAGACTTGGCCATCACGCGAAGGATATATCCTGCAAGAACCGGATTGCCGCCAATTCCGTCATATGCGCTTTGCAGTGCGGATACACCAGGCCCGTACACCGGCACCGACAGGCACGACAAGGCGTACAGGTATTGAACCAGCGTTTCAGGCTTGGCTTGCAGTGCCTGGCACAATTCCGCCTCAGCGGGGCGCGAGGGAGCGGTACCACCCAAAGCTCCGATCGCAATTTCCACCTCAGGAACGATCTGCGTTATTGGATCGAGCAGGGCCTTTACATCAGCCGTGTTTCCTTGGGCGGTCAAAGCGGCAGAGCGAATCAGCCTCAACGCCGTTCCCGATGTCACATCAATCGTAGCGGGGGTCTGCTCCAAAACAGAGGCCCAGTTTTTCAGCCCGGCTTGTGCGAAAACGTTAATAAAGAGCCGTGCATCATGTACCTCGGGGCCCTCAGGAACGCTGGCAATAAGCTCAAGCGCTTTTTCGGGCTGATTGTCATAGATGCGGAGGCGGGCAAGGGCAAGCAGGATCTGCGGAGAACCCGGCGTTTCCTGTTCGGCACGCACAAGCACCGCATCTGCCATCTTAGACTCCTGATTGTCGAGATAGGCTTGGGAAAGATTCAAACAGGCGGTTTCATTTCCGGGGAACAAACTGTAGGTCATCTCGGCGGTATTTTGGGCTTCTGCATACTTGCTGCCCTCCCGAAGCAGGCCGTACACCATCCCGTGCAGCTCGACATTACTGATGGCTTGTGGCAGCAGTTTTTGCAACGCCCGGGCGCCAACGGCGGGAGCTCCAGAGGCACGAAGTACCTGCGCCAAATTGTAGTAAGTAACCCCATAGGCAGGATACTGGGTGGCTGCACTTGTCAAGGTGTGCATGGCATTAAATCTGGCCCCCAAGAGGGCCAACCCAACGCCAAACGCATTGGCACGCAGCACGGATCGCTCTTCATCGGTTTCTGTCCATCCTTTCATTTCTTCAAGAAAAGGTGCGGACTGGCGCGTCTGGATCGCCTTAAAATAGCCATTCAACGGGGACGCTGGGGGAATCTTGGGGGCCCAATTCACTTAGAACCGCCTCGTCCTTCACGAAAAAGGCCGCCAAAGCGAGCGTCTCGGCGACATTGGGCTCATTCGTGGCAAGGAAATCATTGCGGTGCTCAAGCAAAGGCTTGAAGGCTGCCTGCTTCCACAAGCTGCGCCAATCATTCGGCAGGGGTTGCAGAGCCGTGGGAACAGGAGGCTGGGGTGTAGTCGAAGCGGTCGCCGTCTGCTGGGATGCCGCCGGCGGGGCGGGGACACCCTTATCGCCACTTCGTGCTGCTGCAAGATTTCGTGCCACTTGCGGCTGCTGCGGCAACACCGACGCCGCTCTTTCAAGATACGGCAGCGCTTCCGTGTATTTCTTTTTTGCAAGAAGACACGTACCCAACAGGTAATTACCCCAACCAGATTCCGGCTGACGGTCATAAAGTTTCTTGGCATAGGGCTCAGCGTCATCAATACGACCGATGCGCATCAGGGTTTCCGTGAGTCCCAGTTCTGCGGATGTGTCATTGGCGTCTTTGGCAAGACGCGCCTGAAACTCCGCGACCATCTGATCCCCTTTTTTCTGTGCGACACAAAGATCAACCAGCAGCAATTGTGCGGCTGCGGATGCGGCGGGATTGGCGGCCTGCACGAGGTAGGCTCGCACCAGCTCTTCGGCCTTCGCCAGATTGCCAGCTTCCTTATAACCAGCGGCGAGCTGAAGTTGCACGGAGGGGTTGGTCTGCTGCTCGGCACTCAACTTCTCCAAACGGGCAATCGCCTCCGCAGCCTTTTTCCCGTCGAGCAGGATGGAGGATCCCAACACGGCACCGGCAACAGCATCCGTCTTGGCGAGCTGATCCGCAAGCGTCAACGCCTCGTCCCCCCGGCCCGTCTGAACCAATATATGGGATGCTTCCCGGTAGGCAGGCTCAAAGGTCGGATCCGTCGTAATGGCCGCCTGAAATTCCTTTAGCGCCTCCTCCAATTTCTTCTGAGCTTCAAGGCATTGCCCGATTCCAAGTGTAGCTTGGACATTCTTAGGATTCATTTCTTGTGAACGACGATAGGCGCCCAAGGCATCCTCATATTTTGCCAAACGGAACAGGGTGTCCCCCTCACTGCGGTATTGTTCGCTCTTGCGACCGCTACATCCCGTAACGGCAAGCGAGGCAAAAAGCAGACACGCAAGAATCATGCGATGGTATTTCATGTGGTCTCTCCGTCCCTATCGGGGGTTTTCTTCCTTCAAAACACTCGCGTCTAAAGACCGCTAGTTCATGCAGTCCAACAACGCGGGCGACAGTTTCTCTGCAAAATCTTCCAAGGCCAAGAAAGCAGGTTCTTTCCCATCCGGGCCAATTGCTGTGCTGATGCGAATCATGGCAGAGGTGGCACGCCCACCAACGAACTGCTGCTTTGCCCAGACCCAAGAGTTCTCGAAGAAATTGCCCGTGAAATGATCCCCGGTCTTGAACCAATACAAGATGGCGTCATTTCGTTGGGCTTTCACAAGCACAAGACGGGTCGCGGAAAATAAAAAGCTGATATCCTGCGTGGATTGCTCACGAATTTCCCAACCCTGGCCAACCAAGCACACCTCGGGGAAATGGAGACTTCGACGCGTCGTCCCCGCATACACGATGGTCACTTGAATAGGACGTCCTGAAGCCCCGCGATAAGTGCGAGCCAATATCGAACTAGTCTCAAGCAGCGTCTTTACATCCTCCGGTGTCTCTTGGTCTTTTCCCCACTGGGTATACTGACCTATCTTCGTGGGAAGAGCAGACAAGCCGGAATCAGGCGCGTTTTCAGCGGCAAGCCTGTGCGCATTCTGGATGGAGTCGTGCCAGTACGCGGTACCCGAAAGGAGGATCGCAATAACAATAAAGTGCTTCATGACACGGTTCCTTCCGCTTCAGGCTGATGCGCCCACTTGCGAAGAAAGGATTCCACGCCAATAAACAGCCCGAAAGCCAGTCCGAACATGATAAACCCGGACACGTCATGCACGATACCGGTGGCGTTCTGGCTGCCGTAAAAATACGCCACAACACACAAGAAAAAAATACGGACAATGTTGGATGCGATGGCTATCGGCCCTGCGAGCCCCACAATAAGCAAGCGCGCCCACCAATGGCATCGGCTGAAATACGACATCAAAAAACCCAAGGCCAGCATGGAAATCAGCGACCGCAAGCCTCCGCACACATTACCAATGAGCAACTTGTCATTGCCAAAAAGAACAAAAGAACCATCGTGAATCATGGGAAGCGTCATGAGGCGGGCCAAGAAAACAGCTCCGCTCGTGGCGGCCAATTTTAACGTCAGGGCCACGCTTTGGGTGATAGAGGGAGGGATGGGAACCATGAAATAGAGGAACAGTACGGGAAACCATAGGTAGGACATCCATCGGGTTCCCAGCAAAGCCAGCAACACGCCGGCAATCATCAGGGGCATCGAAAAATGTTCGAATATGGAAAACCCAAAGAATGCGCCGATAATCAGCAGGAAAACGGATATCAAAATCAGGGGATACCCCAGCCAAGAGTGCGCTATGGGGATCTCTCGCAAGACCTTCCACTTGAGCCCCACAAGGAAAAGGCTAATGGGCGCAATCAGGTATCCGTGCGAATAGTAGGAGTCCGAAAGTCCCCAAATGCTCACCATTTGTTGAACCGGCACCCAGTAAATGAGCGCGAGCAGGCCCGTCATGACTAAGCTGCCTGCGACAGCCAAGCCAGGGCTGGCAGACGCCCCCACCGGCGTGGATGCCTCTTTGGTCGTTTCTTCGGTCATTTACCCTCACCTTCTTGGGCGATTCGTTTGAGCAACCGATCCAAGCGCTCCTTGTTACCAGGGGCACCATTATCCAGTTTACGCTTGGCGGAATCCAGATAGCGGGCAGACGGTTCAGGGTCATTCAACGCCGCATAAGCCTCAGCCATACCCATATCCAAGTCCGCAGAATTGACATCACGTATCTTTCCCGCTTCTTGGAAATCCGTCAAAGCCTCCTGATTCTTCCCTGCGTCCAACTGCAGCATGCCGCGAAAATACAAATACTCCGGCTCTTTACTTAGCGCTATGGCCTGTTCAATCGTGGCCATAGCACCGTCACGGTCTTTATTCATCTGCAACTGCAAGAGGGCCTTCTTGTATAAGATTTCAGGCGTTGCGGGATGTATGGACAAATAGCGTTCGCAAAGCTGTAGCACTTGAGCCAGACTATTGGAGCGCAAGTAAAGGTCCATAAGCCCGCGTAATGCGGATGCGTAATCTGGATGGGCCACAAGCGCCTTGGTAAAGGCCACCGAAGCGCGAGTGCTTGCTTCCGGGGTATTTTTTGCCAGAAAATACTGGCCCAACAGAACCAAAGCGTCCTCTGAATTCGGGTGGCTGTCCGCAAAACCCTGCAGAAGTTGTTCGGCTTCTGCATCCCGCCCTTGACGAGCAACCACTTCCGCCAACGAACGCAGGGATTCAAGGTCGTTCGGATTGGCGACATACCGGGTACGGAGCATGGCTTCTACGTTCCCCAAGTTTTCCCCACGCGCGGCCGAGAGTCGTCCTTTCAATAGGGAAACACGCCAAGCCATGCCCGGGTCACTATTGGCGACCTTTTCCATGCGCTGAATTATGCTGTTAGCCTGATCGAGTCGACCGTTGGCCATGTATGCGGTTATAAGCAGCTCCAAGGCCTGCGGGTCATTGGGGGTAGTCATCAAGACCTGCTCAAGGGTCGCCTGAGCCTCGCCATATTGCTGTCCCGCTAATTGGATTTTGGCCAACCCCATGCCGACCACCGAATCCTGCGGAGCCACAGAAGCGGCATGCCTCGCAAAATCAAGAGCCTTCGAGACATCATTCTGAAGCATGGCAATACTCGCCTGCGCCTGCAGGACGGCAACATCATTCGCGTTGACTTCGAGTGCCTGATCGAGAATCGTCTTACTCCCAGCAAAGTCCGGGGGTGTCTGACGCGATAGCACCTCCGCCATCAAAAGTTTATATCGCTTCTCGCCACTTGCGACCTGCAACAGCTGCTCGACCAGCTTCTTGGCCTCGGCGGTTTGTCGCGGCGTTGAGGAACGGGCAAGCAGCTGGGCTAGTTGTTCTTTGGAGGAAAGAATTCGTGGGTCGACAGTCCCCCCGTTTGGAACCGCTTGCGCTTCCAATGTCTCGAGTTCTTTTTGCGCACGGTCATAATCACCAAACCGAATACACAGGGAAACCGGGTCGGCGAACAAATCTGCGGCTTTTTCGGCCGGCAATTTCTTTGAACCCAAGGCAAGCAAGGCGAGCGCCGTTTCGATATGCCCCCGCGCGGCGAAGGAATTTGCCCAACGGCGCACCGTGTTGGAGGTCAGGTCGACTTGGTTAAGCTGGGTCTGGAAAGCGTCCAAAGCGCCCTGCTCGTTGTTCTCCGCCAAGGCAATCCAAGCCTGAACCATCTCCGAGCCATCGAGGGTGCCGCACGCTTGTACGCCACGCTCCAAAAAAGCTTTGGCCTCCGCAGGATCACCCCGGCGCAAATGAAAATCGGCGTACACCAGATAGGTATTGGGGTACTTGGGATCCTGCTTCAGTGCCTTATCCAAGAGAGTTTGTACCGTTCCAAGCGCGGGGGCCGCCTTATCCAAAGATTGCTGGGCATCGAAGAGGGACTGCGCCGATTGAACCAAAGCCGCAGCGGTGGAATCCTCCTTGGCAAGCAGTTCTTTGGCGGATGCGGCAACCGTGGTCGCGTCTTTTCGAACGCCGCCAAACTCCCGATCGTACAAAGCCTGCGCATGCACATCCCCAGGAAACGTTCGAATAAACAGTTCAAGAACGGTCTTCGCCCTTTCCTGTTGAAAGGACTGGATCAAGGCAACGGCCAAATAGTAGCGTGCTTGTCGAAAGCTTGGCAGACTCTCGGAGATAGTCACGAGCTTATCCGCTGCGGCGGCAGGCTCTCCAGAGGCGAGCATCTCCCGGGCCTGCATGTATTCCCCAAACTGTGGGTTGTTGGGATACGCTACGGTGAACTCAAGTCGCACGGCTTTCGCTTTATCCATTTGGCTCAAACCGAGAAGCAACTCGTGGTGCACCAGCAAGAGGTCGGGGCTATCCAGACGCACCATGGGATCCATGGATTCCATCACCTTCAGGGCAGCCGCAAATCCTGATTGTTCCTGATGAGCCGAAATCAACAGAACATACGCCTGCTGGGGTTCCTCCCCCCGGTCAAGTGCGCCCTGCGCGTATTGGATAGCCTTGTCCCATTGGGTCTGGCGAAGAGCGATACGTGCCGCAACCATCTGCGTAGTGCCAAGTTCCGGTGCCAGGGAAAGCGATTTGTCAATATCCTCTTGCGCACGGACAATATCGTTTTGCGTAAGACGATACAGCGCACGTTGCGCCAGAAGAGCCGGATCCTCCGGCTTCTGCTTGAAGACCTCATCAAAAAGCTCTTCAGCGCGGGTTCCCAAGCCCAAGTCAGTCAGTAAACGCGCCTGACGCCCATACACATCCGCATGCAGTGTCTTTTCCTTGATAAGCGCATCAAAGGCGTTCATCGCCTCCTGTGACCGGTTAAGACGATCAAGCGCCAGCGCGTGTTCATAGTGCAACCACTCCAAGTCGGGTAATTGTTTACCGTAGTAATCTGAGTAATATTCTAAGTCCGTCCACGAATGGGTACGCTCACAATGGTCAATAAGCTTCTTAACGGCATCCACATCACCCACGCGCTTAAGCGCAATCTGATTGTAGGACAGCATTATGTCGCGCAGAATTCGTGGACGATTCTCTTTTACCTTGGCGCAAGAATCAGCGAACTTGGTGAGAACATCCAAATCTTGCCGGTAAACACGCAGATAGGTGGCATACTGCCGTCGTGCGTCATTGAAATCACCTTTGGCAAACGAAGCGTCACCTTGGGTGAGTGCCTGCTGGGTGCGATGCTCCTTCAGCCAGAAATACCCGGCAATTCCGCCGATTCCCCCGAGAAGAGCCAACACGCAAAGCACCAATATGGCGATAATGAGTTTCTTGGGCATGAAATCCTAAGTCCTTCCTGTTCTTAGGCGGATAAAACGATTCGTCCGCCCCCTAAACACAACAAGACGAGCGTTCTTCCCGGCCATTAAGTCCCTCTACAGGGTCTTTTCATCATCGCGGTCTTCAACCGAAAGAAGAATCATGGGTTCGGCATCCTCCTCCCCCATCTCCTCGTCCGCAAGGCGAATATCCGGCAAATCGTCACTTTGAGCATCCAAGACCGCATCTGAAGCGTTATCAGAATAGCGGTAATACATATCCATGTTTCTGCGCATATAGCCGCCACGTGTCGGGCGTACGCCATTTAGAACAACGCCGAGTATATCGGCATTCACCTGTTCCAATTCGGCAAGACAACGTCGAACCATGCCACGGCTTGCCACTTCAGTTCCCACAACCAGCAAGACACCATCCACAACGGGTGCGATAAGTTTTACATCGGACATCAACAGGGCGGCCATCGAATCGATAATAACATGATCAAACTCGCGCTCAACGTGTTCCAACAGGGACATCATCGCACGAGATGCCAGCTTTCCGCAAAGTTCTCGTCCGTGCAGACCAGGGCCGAGAATCTCCAAGTTGACCAGTTCTGTGGGCCGGGTGAGGGCCAAGGGTTCCACGTCCTGGTACAGGATTTCAGAAAGACCGGCAGCGCGAGAAAGGCCAAAGCAAGCCTCTATCGCGGGTTCCCAGCCGCAGGTGTCAATCAAGAGTACGCGACGGTTTGCGCGGGCGAGCATGATGGCAAGATTGCAGGCCACCGAGGTTTTTCCGTCGCCCCGGGTTGGACTGGCAACAAGGAGCGAGTTGATCTCTACGGCGCTATCGGGTGGGTAAACGATCCGTGCAAGAATCCGCCGATAGGCATCAGCCATCGGCGAATACGGAAATTCCGACGTCACCAGATGCGCCCGTACCGTTTCTATGAGGCTGTCTTCCTTGGCGTGGGGAATGGACGCCAGCACGGGAAGCCGGGTAATCGAGGAAACGTCTTGTGGGGACTGAACACGCTTTTCCGCTAATTCACGCAGTATTCCAGTTCCTGCGCCAAGGGCAATCGACGCCATCACCGCAAGAAACACAAATTTGATGCGCCTACCATAATCGGGATCATTCGGTACATCCGCCTGAGCGGCCACCTGCACCCGAGCCGGGGCGGAACTTTCAATCGAAACTGCGGCTATTTCCTGGCGAACTTCCGAGAGATGCCTTTGGGACTCCTCAAGGCGCATGTTGATTTCGTCGAGACCCGCCTGGGTTGTTACCGCCTTATTGGAACGATCCTTGAATTGCGCTTCCAACTCCGCAATTCGGGTGCGTATGGACTCCACACGCGCCTTCTGATCCTCAACATCTTTGGTCGTGGCCGCCAGCTCCTTTTCAGACTGAGAAATCAGCGTGCTCAGAACCTCACGGCGAGCGTTGCTTTCGGCCTCGCTCTCCTGCTTCTTGAGCGCGTCACGATCCGCTTTTACGGCCTTGAGACGATTGGATTCCGGGGTTAATTGCGTCTCCAGCGCGGCAACTTCAGAGTCCCTCTTAAGATACTGGTCACGGGCCGACATTACCTTTGAATCGTTCCTCACGGCTTCCTCAATGCTAAATTCATAGATTGAGCCGTCGGGGCTCTTTTTCAGTTTCTCTTCCAAGGCTTTCAGTTGTGCGTTCTTTTCCTGTTGCTTAGCGGCTTGCCCGACAAATGCAATCACGGACTCTTCCGCCCGCACCAAGGCTTCCCGTTGAATGTTTAACCCTGCGGTGTCCAGCACCGCAGCACTTGCCGAGGGAGCCTCCTGATCGGTGGATATCTTAGTCTTTTCCCCAAGCTGGCGATCCATTTCCTGCTGGTAACTGTCCCGCGCCTTCAAAAGGGCCTCCATGCGTTGCCCGCCAGAGGCCGCCTCCCCGCGAAGGGCGTATTCCAGATACGAACTGATAAGTCGCTTGATGATTTCTTTTGCGCCATCCCGGCTTACCGATCGATAGCTTACACGAACCAGCTCGCTGTTTCGGCCGATGCGGGAAACCTGGATTTTCCCTTTGAGGTATTCAACCGGGTCAGACTCCTTTGCAATCACCGGCAGGGATCGCACCGAGGGATCCTGAAGCACGTTCTGCAGAATCGTGTCCCCGGCCATCAGGGCCATCTGGGTGTTCACGTACATTTCATACGACACACCCTGACGATCTTGTGAACCGGAGTCCATGATCTTGGGGCGGGCCGCTTGAAATTCCAGCGTGGCTCCCGCCTCATACTCCAACGGCACAAGAAACCACGCGGCAAGCGTAGACGGAACGGCAATTACAGCGGCAACCAAAATCATCAACGGAAGCCGAACAAAAATCAGCCGCTTAAAGTCGATGCGGAAATCCATCGCTGGAGCCGCAGTGGTTTCCTCCATGGAGGGTTGGCTCATTCTCGAAAATTCGGTGGTCATGAAATCTCCTGGTCAAATCCCCAGAAAAACAATCACGGCGCGGTGACCGTCGGCGTGGTAGTTGTCGTTGTGGTGAGTGCGCTCAAATTGCGAAGGGTCTGTTCAAGGCTCAGCAGGGTGCCGCCGGAGGAGGAGGCGGAACTGGACATCATCTGCTGATAGCGACGATCCGTATAATAAGCGTCATACGCCTGCATGTACATGCTCATCGTGGGTGCCACAACGCTCTGAATCTGCGACACGAACTGGGAAAGCTTCACCAGCCCCTTGCGCTGCACGTAAATGATGTCCCCCGACTGAATTTCAACCTTGATACCATTCTTCATCGCGGCACGCAGGTTAACCCGGCCCACACGGGTCTCTTTCTCGCTGATTTGACGAATCAATATGACGTCCCCGAGTTTCCCCGTGACTTCATTCGGTCCACCAGCAACGGTCATCAACTCAAGCAGGCCCATTCCTTCCGAAACCGGATAGGCGCTCGGCCGGGCCACCTGCCCAAGCACATACGCCAGCTGCACGGACTCGGGCACATAAATGATGTCACCCGGCATAACCATCGTGTCCGTAAGGTGCTCGCCACCCTTATCAAAGCCACGAAGGTCATACTTGGTCACGATGCGCTTGCCTTCTTGATGGCGAATGATAAAGGCCTTGGTCAATTGAGACTGCTGACTCACGAAGGACACAGAATTCTGTTGGCGCTGACGCACGCCACCCGCCGTGTTGATGGCATCCAGTAGGGTCACCGGACGGTCATACACGAACTCTTCCGGACGCGTTACATCGCCCATTACATAGTAAGACTTGCTGCGTGAATCTCGAATGGAAAGTGTAAGGCGCGGCTCAATAAACTCCTTCTTGTAGGCCTCCTTCAACTGCGCCTCGGCCTCATCGCGGGTCAAACCCTTAACCATGAAGTCTTGAATGAGTGGCAGGGAAATATAGCCGTCATAGCGCACCCGAACTTCCCCGCTCAGGGATTCATCGTTGAAGGACTGGAATCGCAGCATATCGCCCGCGCCAATCCTGTACTTCTCCGGTTCGGTAATGGGAGCCGATTGAACGGTAGCAGGGGCATCCGCTGCGGGGGCCGCCGCCGAGGCCTGCGCTAGACCCGTGGTATCACTGGGAACTGTGATTGCCTCCTCTAGACCCGTAACCACTTTTTTTGTCGACGAATCGGTGGCGCAGCCACCCAACCCAACAAAAACCACCGCACACAGTAGCATCGCAAAGGGACTCAACAACCTGTTCATTATTCTTATTGCCTTTCCAGCCGGTTCAGGAACCGTTACCTCATCAAACCTTACCGATTTGGTACGCTTCGATCCTCCTGAGAAGTGAACTATAGCTTACACCAAGCAGCTTGGCTGCCTTTCTCCTGTTCCACAGCGTATACTCTAGCGCTTCTTGAATCAAGCGACGCTCTGTTTCTTCGACGGCCAAGCGCGCGGCTTCTTTTAACGGAATAAACGTCCGCGTCGGCTGCGAACGATCCTTGCGACCGGGCGTGGTGCCGAACGGCTCTTCCAACATTTCCGAACGGCGCACCCCTTTCAGCGTTTCCGAAGAACCGGATACGAGATATTCCCGGACACAACCGGCCAATTCGCGAACATTACCCTCCCACTCCAGCTCTTGCATTTGCTCAACCACGGAATCCGGGAGTGGTTCATACGTTCGCTCTTGTTGAACACAAAAGCTGTGATTAAAATGTTCCGCAAGCAGCGGAATATCCTCGCACCGTTCCCGGAGTGGAGGAAGATGAATAATCGCCTCGGCCAGGCGAAATAGCGTCTCTTCCGTCATCTTTTTACGCGCAACGAGCTCTTCCAATGGGATGTTGGTGGCTGCGACGATTCGAACGTCCGAATGGATAGGATGGACGCCCCCCACCCGCATGAAAGGCTCACCCTCCATGGTCATCATTAATTTACCCTGCACCACAAGCGACGCTTCGGAAATTTCGTCCAGAAAAAGCGTCCCCTCATGGGCGGACTCCAGACGACCAGGAGTTGTACTCATTGCGCTGGTAAAAGCACCCTTTTCATAGCCAAAGAGTTCACTTTCGAGCAAAGTCTCTTGAATGGCCGGACAATTGACCTTCACATAGGGGCCACGACTGCGTTCCGATTTATCGTGCAGCAAGCGAGCCACCAGATCTTTACCCGTACCCGTTTCCCCTGTGATAAGCACCGTCAAGGTCGATGGAGCCACCCGGTCAATGAGGTCGCGTACGGCCTTCATACTGTCGCTGGAACCCAAAAGTTCCTTGTGCAGTGGGCGATGCGCACGTTTTATGTCGGCACCGCTTAGTTTTGTTGTTAGCATCGGATATCTCCTTCTTGGGGGATTTCTTACACAAATCCCCAGAAAAAGAGCAAGATTTGGGCCAAAAAATGGTCAATTTCTCATTCAGAGGCCATTTTGATAGCCATATTCCAAAGGTTAGCATAAAAACCGACGGAAAACAACCAAGTCGCCGAATAAAAAATATGCGATTATCTCATAGAGAAGATGCTTCCATGACAAGAGAAAGAGAACTTGAGACGCATCTTCAATGGAATATTACTAAATATTAGTCATAGTTGATTGATTAATTCGTAAGAAGCCACTTTAGACACAAGGGAAAAGCGGGGAAGAATGCTGCGCCTGAGCTGACACTATTTGCACCGCAGAGTTTGATTCGGAAACCTCACCGGAATCGTGATAGGCTGTGCGGAGGTGACCCGCCACGTCGGCGACGTCCAACGGAAAGGAACACAGATATGGAATGGCTGACTTTGCTTTGTGCGCTTGCGAGCGCGGTATCGGCACCGCCGGGAATTATGATTAATGAGGACAACAGTCATTTTTTCGGTCTTCGACCTGCAGAGGAGATGACGGAAGCCGGACTTAAATCCTTTGTCGACCAATATGCGGGGACGACGACGACGCACCTATTTCTGTGTCCGAGTGCGATGCGCACGAGTTACAAAAGCGATGTGTGGGATTCGATCTGGGAGGTTGGGGCCCAAAAGATTCCGCCCGATAACGAGGTCGCGAAACGTTGGGTGGAGAACGCCAAGATTCTGTTTGACCAAGGGCTGGATCCTTATAAGGTATGGACGGAGCGCTGTCGCGAAAAAGGCATCGCAGCCTGGATTTCCGTCCGCATGAACGATGTCCACGATGTGTCGGACCCGACAAACTACATGCACAGCACCTTTTGGGTGAACCACCCGGAGTACCGACGGGTACCGGGAAGCACCTCGGGCGCATGGGTTGAGCGCGCCCTCAATTTCGCCATACCGGAGGTGCGAGACCACTACCGCAAGCTGATCGTGGAATTGCTGGCCCGCTATGACATTGACGGAATCGAATTGGACTGGATGCGCTTCGGCTGGCACTTCAAGCCCGGGGAGGAGGCGCAGGGTGTGGGGATACTGAACGCCTATATGCGAGAAATTCGCGCACTGACGAATGAGTCTAGTGCGAAACGGGGACACCCTGTACAACTCGCCGCGCGGGTTCCCACCCTGCCTGAGGCCGCACGCGGACTCGGCATGGACGGGGTGGCCTGGGTCAAGGAGGGACTGGTGGATGTGCTCGTACCCACCCCCTTCTGGGCCACGGGAGACTACGATATCCCCATAGAGCAGTGGCGCGAACAATGCGGCCCCGCCGCCGCGAAAGTAGTATTGGCTGCCGGACAGGAAATCCTCTTGCGGGCCTATGCCGGTGGCCCGGCAATCGAGAACGACATCGAGTCCGTGCGCGGGTTCGCGGCGGGCGCAATGCACCGGGGGGCTGACACAGTCTACCTGTTCAATTACATGGACAAGGCACCCATGGTTGGTGGCGAAGCCGCCTATCGCACCCTGCTGGAGGATGGTTTGAGCCTTGAGGCGGCCACGGCCAAACCCCGGCGGCATATCGTGACCTATCGGGACACCGTTGCGCCGGGCATGTCGAGCGACACCCAACTTCCCGCCGGTGGGCGCAGTGGTCGCGCAATCAAACTATACCTTGGCCCGGCCCCCAAAACGGGCACCACCTTGGTTCGCTTTGGTTTGCCCGCAGGAGAGGGTGTGGGCACCGTGGTGCTTAATGCCACGATAAATGATATACCCTGCAATTCGGTCGCCGACCATCCCACCCCTGCCGACTTTCCCGGTTGCGCACGGGTGCTTCAATTCGAGGCTCCCCTTTCGGCCCTAAAGGATGGGTACAACATCGTGAAAGCGTCACAATCAGCCCCGGAAGCCGAGGCACAGCTTGTGTGGGTCGAAGTACGCGTCGACCCGGTGAAGAAGAACTGAGACGTTTTTCCGGAAGGCGCACGCTATGGTATGCTGAGTCGCGCCGAGTTGTCCGATGTGTGGACATCCGCGCCATTTGACCAAGAAACAAAGGCATTTCCCACTGGGAAAACAAACTAAGGCCGGGGAACTGGGACCATGAAAAAAGGCGATACGATTTACCTCCTCTCCAATGGCGACTTCCGCGAATCTGCGGGGCAAGCGTGTTGGGCCATGCAGGATCGCACGTTGAAGGAAGTGCAACGGGCATTCAAGAAACTGGGATTCGAGACGAAGGTCTTCCCGAAGTACGACGAAAAGCGCAGGCACGGATTCATCACCCGGCAAAGCCAAGGGGCCAAGGCACTCTCCGAAATCGACCCGAACGCGCCGGTGGTGGTCGTTCTGAGTTGCTGGGCCTATTCGCACCACGTGTCCGGGCCGCTTCAAACCCACAAAGGGCCGAAGCTGCTGCTCGCAAATTTTGACGGAACCTGGCCGGGCTTGGTGGCACTGCTCAATCATTCCGGCACCCTCGCGCGGCTCGACGTTGCGCACTCTCGTCTGTGGACCGATCATTTCACCAAAGACGAGTATTTCATGAAGAAGCTCGAGGAATGGTGCAATACCGGGAAGATCAAGCACAGCACCTCGCACGTTTCGGATGCGGAGAACCTCAAACTTTCCAATAGAGCGAAGGCCTTCGGCAAGCAGTTGGCTGCCGACATCAAGCGCGAACGCCGTATCATGGGTCAGCTCGATCCCGGCTGCATGGGCATGATCAATGCAGTCATGGATCCGGCCAAGCTCGGTGCGGTCGGCATGCCCGTTGAATACCTCAATCAGTCCGACCTCGTGGCTGAAATGAGCCTCGTCAGCGACGAAGAAGCGCAATCGCATCTTGATTGGCTCGTCAAAAAGGGTGCATGGTTTGACTGGGGCCCCGATCCCGGCAAGCAACTCACCCACGCCCAGGTTCTTTCCCAGATGAAGATGTACTCGGCAGCGGCCCGCATGGTCGAACGTTATGGGCTGAGTTCCATCGGCATTCCCTACCAATACGGCCTCGTTCGCTGCGTTCCTGCCTCCGACCTTGTGGAAGGCATGCTCAATAACGAGGATCGGCCTCCGGTGAAAGATCCCGACACAAAGCAAATCGTGGCCAAGGGTCGCGCCATCCCCCACTTCAACGAAGGCGACATGGGTGCCGGGCTTCCGCAGGTCATCATGCACGAAATCTTCGAGCGCAAGGGCATGCCCTCGGAAACGACCCTGCACGATGTACGTTGGGGCCGCGAATACGATGGCAAGTTTGTGTGGGTCTTCCTGATCAGTGGTGCCGCCCCCCCGGCCCACTTCGGCGGATGGAAGAAGACCAAAATCTACCGGCAGCCGGCCATGTATTTCCCGCTCGGTGGTGGCACCTGCGCAGGAATTTCCAAACCCGGAACCATTACCTGGGCGCGCGCTTGGGAAGCGGATGGCGTGCTGGGCATGGACTGCGGTACCGGCGAAGTGCTCGACATGCCCGAAGCGGAAGTGCAGGAGCGTCTGGACAAGACCACCCCGGTATGGCCCATTGCCAACGTCCATATCCCCGGCTACGACCGCAACGAACTCATGGCCACGCACATGTCCAACCACATCGTCATCGGCTACGGCGATGTCCTTCAGGAAATGGTCGCGGCGTGTATGGAGCTGGGATTCAAGGTTCGCGTGGCGGGTGACGCACGCAAACAGCTTTCCTAAGAGTCAGAACCTACAGAAATAACGACGGGCGCGGGATCGAAAACATCCCGCGCCCGTTTTTTTGATTACGCGAAGAGCAACCGCCCCTTGGGGACGGGAATTGGTCGACCGAGTTCCTCTGCGGTTTCAATCCACTCCTGAATGACCAATTCCGCATTCTCAATAGCCTCTTGGTAGGTCTGACCATCGGCGGAACATCCGGGAAGCTCGGGGACTTCGGCGATAAAGGCGTTGTCCTCGTCGCTCCAATAAAGTATTATCTCATATCGAATCAAAGAGTAATCCTCCAAGTTTGTACCGCAGCAGCAGATTCCGAACCTGCTTGACCTGATATGGCTTCGCTTTGGCCCCTTTGGGCTGTAAGTAAATAATCTCTGGAATTATGTTATTGGTGAAGATATGATGAACGCAAGCTTCCCTTTGACCGACGAAAATAAAAAAAAGGAAAAGTGGCAATCCGCATGGCGGCGTGTTCCGTATGCGGTGGCCCCGGCCACTTTGCTCCTCCTTGCATTCGCCCTCGGCACAATCTACTTCTCCCACTATGAGGGCACCCCCGCGAATTATCAGGAATTCATGGGCCCGGCGGTCATGGTGGCATCGGGGCGCGGATTTATCAACCCGAATCTCGAGGCTTTGCCCGAACTGAAGGCCTTTTTGACCCCTCTGCCGAGCCTCACGGAGCGCCCCCCCATCGACTGCTTCGACCCGGCCACGTTGCCTGCCGTCGTTCCTCAACTACCCGTGGAGGGCTATCAAATCCGCCACCAATACCTGTTTTATACGGTGGCTGCAGTCTGGAAATTGACGGGCATTTCATGGAGCGCGCTCGCGCCTCTGTACGGACTTTTCTATGCATTTTCGGCGATGGCGTTCTACGCCTTGTTTCGGCTGGCGGTTTCACGCCCGACCGCATTTCTGGGTTCCCTCCTCTTGGTCTTTTCCCCGATGCAGTTGAACAATTTGCTGCGACTGCGGGACTACGCAAAGGCTCCCTTCCTGTTGGCCGCCATCGCCATCGCGATTTTTTTGTTGCAGCGAACGGTTTCCCGTCGTGCCCTGTTTGGATGGGCGGCCGCTGCAGGTGTGGTGCTTGGCGTGGGCTACGGTTTCCGGCAAGACACCTTCATCGCCATGCCTGCCATCAGTGTCGTTCTGCTGTTTTTCCTGGGCGGAATCCAGCACCCTTGGCGAATTCGCCTTGCGAGTGTGGCCGTGGCATGGGCCGCGTTTTACGCCGCCTCCTTTCCAGCCCAACGTGAAATGGACGCGAGCGAAAAATACCACCATCTTGTTCAGGGCCTCTGCGGCATCTATGACGGACGTCTGGGCGCGGGTGGAGTGCCCTACACCGTTGTACACCGGTATTTCGACATTGAAACAATCGGAATTTTCCAGACCTATACCAAACATCGGGAAGGCGCATTTCGTACCATCGAACTGAGTACCCAAGACTACGAGGACGTGGGGCGTGACTACTCACGCGAACTGTTTGGGGCCTTCCCCGCCGATTTTCTCCTGCGTTCATGGATGGCGGTTCGCCGCACGATTGATGAAATGGGAGCAGACCCGGGTGCGGCGGCACCACGCGGGGTGGCAAACCCGTGGATGGATAAACTGGCCACCGGGCGTGCATACCTCCACGCCGCATTGGTACGCTACTCGCACTATGGTGTACCGCTCGCCTTGTTGCTGGTCGCAGCCTTCCACCTGCGACGCGCGTTTGGGTTGTTCTTCCTCCTGTGTTTCTTCGGCGGTTACGCCGCCATTCAATTCGCTGGCCGACACAACTTTCACTTGCAGTTTGTCTCGTTGATTGCCATGCTCTTTCTGCTTGAACGTGGATGGACGCTGTTGCGCACGGCTAAACGACCAACGTGGAACCCCACCCCCCCGTGGCGCATCCCTGAGCTGCAGCGGTGTACGTTCTTCGCCGTGGCTTTTCTCCTCCTGCTATTCGTGCCGCTTTCCCTCGCGAGGGTCTATCAGCAACACCATATGCAGATGTTGCTCCAGAATTACTCCAGTGCCCCGCTCCAAGCCTTGGAATGCCATGATGTTCCCGAGGCTGACACAAGGGTCTCCGTTACCTTATCAAGAAGCGATGGCAGCGCCCTCTTCAATGCACCGCCGCGAGAAACAGGCTTCGATGCCGCCTACCTGATGGCCGAATTCGACACCACCCGAGGACCGATCAACGGCTGGGTCGAGTACGCCGCGTCCCAGTTCGACTTCGCGCCGGACTGGGATTTTGTGCTCACCATAACACAATCAGGAACCACCCGAATCTTTTTTCCAGTTTATGCGTTCCACCGGCCGGCCACGCCTACCCTACGCGAGACATCCAGTTATTTCCGGGGGCTCGTGCTTCCCGCCTCGAACCGCGCGAAATTAGTACGGGTGGCCGAGGTTCAGAATGCGCAGCAATATCCGCTCTGGTTGACCGCCACGCTGGCCCCCGAATGGGAAACGCAAGCCCTCTTTCAACGGCGTACCCGGTAGGAATCCAAATGAACTTTAGTATGGAATCAAAGCCTTCCAGTCCCGCAACGCGGCAACCGTGGGTATTTCATCCCTTTCTGTGGGCGATTTTCCCGGTACTATCCGTACAGGCTTCAAACTATGGATGGGTGCAGACCTACGAATCGATACTTCCAATCGTCATCATGTTGGGTACGGCGATGTTTCTGTGGCTCGCATTATGGCCGATTCTGCCCGACCGCCTCCTACGCGGCCTGACGATTAGCTTGTTCTGGATTCCGTTCTATGGGTACGGATTCATACTGAACACCGTCCGCAGTCACTTTGCCTTCTCCTCCATGGTGGGTTCACTCAAATTGGGTTTGCTTTGCGCGTTGACCATTGCCCTTGGTTTGACGGTACTCTGGCGCTTGCGTCGAGTTCAGTGGGCGTTGGCGGCTCCCATTACCACAGCGCTGAATGTGGGTTCGGCCGCAGTGGTCGGCGCGTTGCTCGCCGGTCTGGCGCACGGAATGTTCCTGCAACAGCAAACCTCGCATCCAGCGACCACAACTAAGGTAGCCGCATCGCCACCCCGCAAAGACACGGCTTCACTGCCAGACATCTATTTCCTGGTCTTCGACTCGTTTCCGCGCGCCGATTACCTGCGCGACTATTTTGGCTACGATGATACGCCTTTTCTCGATGCCTTACGAAAACAGGGCTTCTACGTCGCGGATCAGAGCCACTCGAATTATCAGAAGACACTGTTGTCGCTGTCCGCGACACTCAACATGCAATACCTCGATTTGTCGATGGCACCGGAAGGTCTGGATGCCGATCTCCCGGGACTATTTACCCTAATCAGAGAAAACACCCTGATGCCACTGATGAAACAGCAGGGTTATGAAATCGTGGCACTCATCGACTGGGGTGTCACCGCGACAGAGACGGCGCAGGCCGATCGCCTGATCCGGCCGAGAGCGTCCATATTGACCCATTACCAAAAGACGCTGGCGGATATGACCCCATGGCGTTCGGTGGTGAATCGAATGGAAAATGGACGTTGGCATTTTCGCGTGCCCTTCATCCTCGAGCAATTGTCGTCCTTGGAGCGCAGCACCAAACCCATGTATGTGCTCGCCCATTGTCTCGCGCCCCATATACCACACAACTACACCGCCAATGGCCGGATACTCGACGAACCGCTTCCCTACAAGGAAGGCTGGCGGACAGTAAGCGAATATCTTGGCAAGCGCATTCCCGAAGTAACGGCCGCCATTCTTGCGCGTAATCCCAATTCGATCATTATCATCCAAGGCGACCACGGGCCCCGCACCACTTTGCAAACCGTCCACGACATCCCGGAGCGGCCCTGGACCGGAACATGGGAAGATTGGATTCGCGACCGGACCGCCATATTGAATGCGGTGTATTTTCCCGACCGCGCCTATGAAGGGGTATTGTATCCTGAGATCACCCCCGTCAATACCTGCCGAGCTATCCTGCGCAAGTTTCTCGGATTGGATTATCCGGCGTTGAAGGACGAAACCTATCTTTCCCCGCCGCAAGGCCCCCAGATATTTCAGGTCGACGCCGAGAACCCAAAGGGCATAGTGGTGCGCAATGGAAAGTGAATTACGCCCGGCCGCAAAAGTTGAAATGGGGCCCCCTGATTTCTATGATACATTCGGAGAGGATGTGAAACATGACCCAGTGCTTTAGTGATCGAATCCCGAAGCTGGCCTATATCGATGCCGGTACCGGTGCCATTGTGTTTCAGGCGCTCGTTGGTCTGGTCTTGGGTGGCCTTTTCACACTTAAGATGTACTGGAGGCGAGTCAAGTCGGCCGTACAGCGCTGGTTGGGGCGCACGCCCGACCAAGAAAAGCCGCATGACCGCTAATCCCGATCCTGCCTCCTTTCGCGATCCATCTGGTTTCGTATACCGGGATGATAACGGGGTATTGTTCCGGCAAATCCACGCGGTCTATCTCGAAAACTACCGCCGGTTGATGGATACGGGGCTCTATCAGGATCTCATTCAAGACCAGCTGATGGTCGAACACGCGGAAGTGCCTATCGAGAAAGGCTGCACACCCGAAGCGGTCTTTGTTATTCAACCGAAACCGGTGTCCTTCATTTCTTACCCCTATGAGTGGTGTTTCTCGCAGTTGCGCGACGCCGCCCGCCTTACGCTCGAGGTTCAACGACGCGCACTCCGGCATGGCATGGTGCTCAAGGATTGCAGCGCCTATAACGTGGTCTTTGAAGGTCCCCGCCCCATCTTCATAGATACCCTTTCGTTCGAGCCGTATGTCGAGGGCAAGCCTTGGGCCGCCTACCGGCAGTTCTGTCAACATTTCCTCGCGCCTCTGGCACTCTCGGCCCATGTGGATACCCGGCTTACTCAGCTGCTGCGCATTCATTTGGATGGCATCGCGGTTACGCTGGCGGCGCGGCTGCTGCCGCGAAAAACCTGGCTGCGCCCAGGATTGGCCTTGCACCTCCACGCGCAGGCTTGGTTCCAACACCGTGACGAAGTCCGGCAGAAGAAGGGCCGGGCACCATCGGGCAAATCCCGCGTCAGCCGCAACGCCCACCTGGGTCTGTTGGATAGCTTGGATGCCGCGATCAACGCGCTCTCACTCCGGGATTCGGTTTCTGAATGGAGTGATTATTACGAGACCCATTCGTACACGGAAGCGGGCGTGCAAAAAAAGCAGGAGCTTGTGAAACGCTTTCTGCAAGCGATACGCCCAACGACCGTATGGGACTTGGGGGCAAATACAGGATGTTACGCCCGCCTTGCCGCTGAGGTCGGTGCGCACGTGACCGCCTTCGAAATGGATCCCGCCTGTGTCGAACTCATGTACCAGACCTTTCGTAAAGAGAGCATGGAATCCGTTCTGCCTCTGTGTTTCGATCTCGCCAACCCCAGTCCCAATCTAGGCTGGGCGCAGGAGGAGCGGCGCGGATGGATCGAACGCGGCCCCGTGGACCTCGTCATGGCCTTGGCATTGGTGCATCACTTGGGGATTGGCAACAACCTTCCCTTTTCGAAGATGGCCGCTTGTTTTGCTCGGCTGGCACCCGGCCTCATCATCGAATTCATTCCCAAGGACGATCCGCAAACGCAAAGGCTCCTCGAAAGCAGGGAAGACGTCTTTTTCGGCTATTCCGTGGAACACTTCGAGTCCGCCTTTGCCCGTTGGTATGTCGTTTGCGAGAAGGAACCCATACCTGGCGGCGGGCGTATCCTCTATCGCATGGAAAGAATCTCCCAGACGGAGTAAGCCACCAAGCCGCAGGCGATTTGTCCGTTTCTGGACTGAATGTTACAATTGCACTCGATCAATGGGAAGGATGCGATGTGGACATCACTTTCCCTCTTGGCTGTCCCCCCACACGGTCGTATTGTTCGGCCGTACATGGCCACAAGGCACAGCAAAATGCAGCGTACCGCCCCCGGAAATAACATAGACCCCTGGTTCTACGGCGTTCTTTCGTTGCTGACTGCGATAGGCTGGGTCTGTATCGACTGGTTACGCGGACACCGGGACGCACACTGGGTGCCGCCGTCCCTTCGGGAATGGGGAGGCGTCCTGCTCGTTGCGTATGTTCTTTTTCTGGGTCTATGGTGCTTTGCCGGACTGTCGCGTCGAATTTCGAGCCATTTTTTCAATCGTCATGCGCGGTTTTGCATGGCGACCCTGTGGTTCCTCGCGGCCATGGGCATTGGGGGCGCGTGGATTATATCTTCGCCCGATGTCACATCGCGCGCAAGGATCGGTTTCCTGTTCCTCCCTCTTTTCGTCGGAGGACTCTTCTGCATAGCCCTCTTCCTTTCCCGCACCCGCTCCTTCTCGCGTGCACCTATCCCATGGCTTGGTGCCGTTTGGGGTGGGGCACTGGTCGCCGGTATGGGGATGTCCGACCTCGCCACGCGTCTGGCCTTCCTGTCCCCCCATCGAGGAACAATACTTCTCGCCAGCTTTCTATCCATAGCGGTACCACTGGCGATGACAGGATGGCTCCTTTGGCGTAATGGCCGTGCGCGGTGGTTAATGGCGCAATCCGCAGTATCCCTGTTGATCCTTGCTGCGGGGCCCACCGTGGATGCGTTTCCCTCCGCGAGCCACGCCCGCCTCAAGCAACCCGATGTGCTCATGGTGACCATCGATACCATGCGGGCAAATTGGTCCAGCGTCTATGGGGGGCCCGTACCCACTCCGGCATTCGAGCGAATGGCCGAGCGTGGGACAGTCTTCGACCACGCCTATTCCCTCGCGCCATGGACCTGCCCTTCGATGTATGGCCTGCTTACTTCGCAATATCCCGTGGGAATCTCCGGCAATCCCGAGGCAGACATGGCCGAAACTCGCCGGTGGTATGTGCATTCCGCCACGACACTTGCAGACCAATTCCGGAGCGCGGGGTACCAGACAGTTGGGCTGGTGGCAAACCTACTCTTGACCCGGAACGGCGGACCAACCTCGGGTTGCGAGCACGTCTTCCAGTTGGATTACGAGGAGAGAAACACCCCACAGAGCTTTCTCCACCAACTACCGCTTGCCGAAACCGCCCTCTCGGGAATCTTGCCGTTGCGATGGATTGATACGACCCGGATACTCACCGAATATGCGCTACGATACCTGCGCTCGGAACGCCAACGTCCCATTTTTCTGTGGGTGCATTACATGGATCCGCACGATCCCTACGATCCACCGGCGCGATACCGTACGCTGACGGGGGCATGGCCCTTCTTCGCGCCCGCTCGTCGGCAATATGATGCTCCGCCACCCGATCTCGATACCCTTCCCGAGAAAGACCGTGCCTACGTCCGTAGCCTGTATCAAGGCGAAATGCGTTACGTGGACGAGGGCTTCGGGCGGTTGCTGGATGCGATAGACGCCTCCGCGCAATGGGATCGAACCATCGTGTGCGTGACAGCCGATCACGGCGAGGAACTCTGGGACCATGGCCGATGGGGGCATGGCCACAGTCTCTACAACGAGTTGGTGCACGTGCCTTGGCTCATCGCGGGCAAAGGAGTCGCGCATCAGCGGATTGCCAACCCTGTGTCGGCCATCGACTGCACACCAACGCTCACCGCGCTGGCGGGACTGCCGTCCGCTGGCGAGTGGAAGGGCGTCTCGCTCGTTCCACAGTTGGCCGAAGGCTCGCAATTCGCCGGTTCTCCCGTGTTTATCAATGCCACCGGCCTAAAGACCAAGGTTGGGGTCGAGGCCATCGTACAGGGCGAATTCAAGCTTATCCGACGATATGGGGAGCCGCCTTTGGCGCTGCACAACCTTGCCGCCGATCCGAAGGAGCAGGCGAACATTCTTCCGGGGGCTGAAGATATGGCCGCTCCGCTCTTTCAGCAACTGGATGCCTGGTCCCAAAAGATTCACGGCGGTGAACCTACTCCTGCCACGGATCCGGACGTACAACGTGTTCAGGAGGAGATGCAGGAACGGCTTCGTTCCATGGGGTATCTTCGCTAAGCGCATCGCATGGCTCGCGAGTTTCAGGCAACGGGAGTACTCTTCGAATTCCTCGGATTCCAAGTTGGTCTAACAGATTTCTAACACTTGCTCCGTATAATCCACGTTCGCTAAATTGAGACATGAAACGGAGGAAGAATGCGCAGACGAATCCAAACTCTGGTCGAACAGTGGCCCTCCACAGTATTGACGACATGGGCTGTGGCCGCATCGTTTGCCACCTATTTCTGCATGTACGCTTTCCGCAAGCCCTTCACGGCGGGCCTATACCCTGGAGAGGCTGTTTTTGGTGGTCTCTTGGAACTCAAGACCGTTTTTGTCATCAGCCAGATTATCGGCTACACCGTCTCCAAATATGCCGGAATCAAAATATGCACGGAAGTCAGCCGCAGGCAACGTCTCAGTTTCCTTATCGGGGCCATAGCCATCGCAGAGGCGGCCCTGTTATTGTTTGCGGTGCTGCCCAACCCCTGGAAAATCGTAGCGATTTTTCTCAACGGTCTCCCTCTGGGGATGGTTTGGGGATTTGTGGTTGCCTATCTCGAAGGTCGACGGGCATCGGAAATCCAGTTGGCGGGCCTGAGTTGTTCTTTTATCATCGCGAGCGGGGTGGTGAAAGACGTCGGGCGCTCCATTCTAAGTCAGGGCGTTCCAGAATACTGGATGCCCTTTGTTACTGGAGCGGTCTTCCTGCCATTTTTTATGCTGTCGGCGTTTGTTCTGGACATGCTGCCCGACCCCAATCGCGCGGATATCGAAGAACGCGTCTTGCGGCGTCCGATGACCGGAAAGGAACGCTGGGACTTTATTCGCCGCTTTGCCGTGGGCCTGTCGCTGCTTCTTGTGGTGTATTTCGCCCTGACCGCTTACCGCGATTTCCGGGACAATTATGGGGTCGAATTGTTTAAGTCCCTTGGTTACGAAAAAGCCCCGGGCGTCTTCACCAAAACAGAATTCTGGGTGGCATTTGGCGTGCTTGCCACCTTGATTCCGATATCGTGGATACGCAACAACCGCCTCGCCCTGCTCGCGGTTTATGGGCTGCTCATCGGGGGATGTGTCTTGATCGGCGCAAGTGGACTGCTTCTGCAAGCGGGGTGGATCAGTGGCTTTACCTGGATGATTTTGGTCGGTCTCGGTGGGTATCTCGCCTACGTGCCCTATGGATCCGTGCTTTTCGACCGTCTGGTTGCCGCAACCCGCACGGTGGGAACCGCCGTTTTTGCGATCTATGTATGTGACGCTGTCGGGTATACAGGTTCGACCGTGCTGCAACTCTACAAGGACATCTTCCAAGCCAAAGCCACGCGCCTCGAATTCTTCATCCAATTTGGCTACGTGCTGTGCGTCTGCGGCATCGTCCTTCTCGCCATAAGCTACGTGGACTTTGCGCGGGCTGCAAAGAAAGCGGAATCGACCGCAGTTCGTGCTTCATGACAGGCGTTCGTGAATGCAGGGGAACTTTATTCCTCGGTGGGTGTCAGCACCGGCATGAGCTCTGCACCTTCTGATCGCGCCACATAGGTCGCGCAGGTCAGATCTCCGATCACATTGACCACCGTGCGGCACATATCCAGAATTCGGTCGACCCCGATGACGAGGGCTATGAGCGCAGGATTGACCCCGACGGTGGAGAGAACCACGACGATGAACGGTAGCGAAGCCGCCGGAACGCCCGCAGTCCCTATCCCGCCCAAAATCGCCATATAGAGCAGCATGAGCTGC
>CAIZGN010000510.1 GCA_903932505.1 Candidatus Hydrogenedentota bacterium | reverse complement strand
CGCCTTTGGCATCCAATACCAACCCGCCCAACACGACATCATCCTGCCCATTGGCATTTCCTTCTACACCTTCCATACGCTTTCCTATACGATCGACATCCATCGCGGAACCATGCGGCCCTGGAATAGCTTTATTGACTTTGTGCTCTTTGTGGCTTTCTTTCCCTTGCTTCTGGCCGGCCCTATTATACGCGCGGCAGATTTTCTGCCCCAGTGCGCTGTTCCCCGCCGGGCCACCGCCAACCAGCTTTCGTGGGGCCTGTACCTGCTCCTCATCGGACTCTTCGGCAAAGTGGTGGTGGCAGATTCGCTTATGGCGCCTGTCAGCGACACCGTGTTCAACTGCCAGAGGTTTCTCGTGTGGCACGATGCCTGGGCCGGAGCAATGGCCTTTTCCATTCAGATTTTCTTTGACTTTGCCGGGTATTCCACCTGCGCCGTCGGCATTGCCCTGTGCCTCGGCTTCGCTTTGCCGGACAACTTCCGATATCCCTACGGGGCCCTCGGATTTTCCGATTTTTGGCGTCGTTGGCACATCAGCCTTTCCTCTTGGCTGCGCGACTACCTCTACATATCACTGGGGGGCAACAGGAGGGGTGAGGTTCGCACCTACATCAACCTTATGGCCACCATGCTATTGGGCGGGCTTTGGCATGGCGCATCGTGGACCTTTGTCGCTTGGGGAGGACTGCACGGCAGCTTTCTTTGCGGTGAAAGGCTGCTGGAAAAAGCGGGCCTGATGCCGAATCCCCGAAGTCCTTTCCTGCTCAAATTGCTCGTTGCTGCCCTAACCTACGGTGCGGTTTGCTTCGCATGGGTACTTTTCAGGGCGCGCTCGTTTGGCGTGGCATACGACATGACGACAAGCATGCTTGGATTCCAAAATGAAAATGCCGTCGCGGTACTCTCCCGCCCGAACTTTCTTCTGGCGCTGGGGGCGAGCCTCGGCGCGTTTGCCTTTCACAGCTGGATGCGCGACCGAAGTTTGGAAGAACTGCTCGGCCGGGCGCGGTGGTGGATGAACGGCATTTTGATAGGCGCAATGCTCATGCTTCTGTTGAACGCCGCGAACAATGGAGACGGCAATGCCTTCATCTACTTCCAATTCTAGCGATAGACTCACGGGCAAGCTCGACCTTCGCGCTTGGATACTTGGTTTTGTGATTATCCTCGCCTGCGAATTGTCCGCGCGGGCTTTGGGGTATAGACCAAGGCTGACCGACAGCGAGGAAATCTGGGCCGAACAGCGGGCCCGGGTATCGCAATTCGACGGTAACACCGTCGCGCTTATTGGAACCTCGCGCATGCAAGTCGACATCGATCCCAAAGAACTCGCGCCGTATTTCCCTGGCAAGCCGGTTGTGATGCTGGCCATCGCCGGACGCAGGCCCTTGGCTGCCCTCGAAGACCTTGCCGAGGACGCTACGTTTAGAGGGGTGGTGATTTGCGATATCGATCCCTCTTGGATGCTGCCCAAAAACTGGAACGACCAGCGCCCCTACATCGATTTCTACAAAACGCATTTATCCGCAGTTGCGTGGATAAAATTACAGCTGCACCTGGCCATTGTGCCCCTCAAAAACTTCTGTTTTCTGCACGAACAATTCTCACTCGCGCGGCTCATACGCGGGCCTGCGTACCGGGACTACGTTTTCATGCGAAGGGATCGTTTTGTAGAGGCGCAATTCGATCGCGTGGGCTCTGATCTTGCGCGTTTGCAAAAAAACGACAAGCTCGCAGACCACGACGATGGCACGGGGACATTTCTTTCCCCGAAAGAAATGGAGAGCCACTACAGCAAGGTGGAAGCGTGCGTCAAGGCCTTGTACAAAAAAGGGGGGCGCGTCATCTTCGTTCGCATGCCAACCTCCGGAAAACGATGGGAATCCAACCAACGAACCGTCCCGAAGCCGCTCTACTGGGATAATTTTGCCGCACGAACCCAGGCAACGTGTATCCACTTCAAGGACTACGCTTCGCTAAGCGGCTTCGACTGCCCGGACACGTCTCATTTGGACTACCGGGATTCAGCACGCTTTACCAAGGCACTCGGCGAGTTGATTGCCAGGGAAGTGCGACGCTAAAGCGTTTCTCGGGGACAGGCCAAAGCCTGAACAACGTACTCAGGCGCGCAGGAAGATCTGGCGTTTGTAAAGGAAGCGGGCGAAGAGGATGACGAACACGAGGCTTACCACGGCGGTGAAGAGCCGCCCATAGGGGTTTAGCAGATCGGACATCGGCCCGCCGGTGATTCGTCTTGCCACGTCTTCAAAGCCAATGAAGTCGTTGGCGACATATATCGCCAGAGGATTCACCCCGATCCATACGAACGGTTGCGCCCACCGGCTATAACCTTTGATATCCACCACATAATGGAACAGCGCGACCAGAAGGCAACTGTAGCCCCCCGCAACGAGCACATAGGTCGGCGTCCACAACCATTTGATGATCGGCATCTGATAACTCCACAGGAATCCCACCACCAGCATGGCCAACCCCGCACCCGCGAAATATTTCACGCGCTCTGAATTCGACAACCGTTCACTCTGAAAGGCGAATCCCGCGAAAATGCCCAGTAATGCGGAACAAACCGCAGGCAGGGTGCTCAACAACCCTTCAGGATCACTGAATTGCCCCTCCTCCTTGAACGGCAGGAACTGATGGTCGAACCAGGTGACAATGTGCTGCTCCCGCTCGAAATAGACCGCATCCTGACCCGGTGCAGGAACGAAGGACGCAAGCGCCCAGTAGCCAATCATGATGGAGACGAAGGTAATGATCAAACCCCGCAGCTTCAGGTGGCAATACAACAACGACGCAAAGAGATAGCACCATGCCATGCGCTGCAGCACCCCGCTGAACGGGCTTTCTTCGGCCAGATTTGAGATTCCCTGATCGCAGAGGGCACCAAGCAGGAATAGCACCAAAAAGCGCCGAAAGATGCGTCCATAGGGAATCTTTCCATCGCTTTCGCTCAGCGTCTTGCCCAAAGAAAAGACCACGGACATCCCCAGCAAAAACACAAAGAGCGGAAAGATGAGGTCGTAGAATCGAAACCCCAGCCATTCGTGCCGGAACTGACCCTTGAGGAAGTTGGTCACTGGACCCTCTTGAACCCTGGACAAGGAACGCACAATACGATCCGCACCCACGATCCAGAACATGTCGAAACCCCGCAAAGCATCGATGGAAAGAACCCGGCTTGATGACTGCGCCATACCAAAATCCTCATTCCCAATGACCGAATTGATTGAAAGCGTGAACACCGTCTAGAGTGTACCAAATGCCCAAACACCGATTCATGATTCAGGAATTTCCGGAGCCTGCTCGATACTTTCAGGGGCTGCAGCAAACTCCTCAGCCTGCAACGAACGTACCGACGTCTCAATGGCCTGCATTTCCTGGAGGTCACTTTCGTCCGAGACACCCAAATCCTTGAAACGCCGCATGGTGACCAGCACCCGGCCCTCG
>CAIZGN010000509.1 GCA_903932505.1 Candidatus Hydrogenedentota bacterium | reverse complement strand
TCTCATCTTCGATCCCAAGCCCGACCGCTTTGATAATCTCCAGCTGCTCTATGTGCTGCCGGCGGACGAGCGCGTCTTTGACAAGTGGAACAGCAATCCCTATGCCGTCGTCAGTGGTGGAAACCCCAATGTTGAGGACGATGGCAGCGCCTATCTCCTCCCCTATTGGATGGCCCGCTATCACGGGTTCCTTGCCGAACAACAATAGCGCCGTTGCATAGAAACGCTCGGGTTTACGCAGGTTTCTGCTATACTCGAACCCTGAGTTTTCGTGAAGTTTTTTTGTGTTGCAATGAATGTTTACGAACGCGTGGCGGCACTGTAACCGCAACGCAACATCCCCCTGTCCACGGCCAAGGTCTTAAGAGAAGGAGTTGTGTTCATGAAACGCTGTTTGTTGATGAGTATTGTCGCGACCTTGATTCTGGCGTCCGGTGCCTGGGCCGCCGCGCCCGTGGTCAAGGACGCCTTTCACATGGAGAAAGGCGTGCTGTATCGCGGGGACAATGAATTCACGGTGCAAGGTTTCTACGTGCCGGATGCCGGAAAACAGGACACGGATCTCTCAAAGATGGTCGCCACCATGGCGAGGATTGCGGAGCCCGGCGGCAATGGACTCGCCTTTAACTTACCCGGCCTGAGCGCGGACGGAAAAAGTATCGCACCTGAAGCCGTCAAGACCATTCACGACTATGCCGTGCGCGCAAAGGAACAGCGGATGGCGCTTGTCATACGGGTCTTGGGCAACAGCACCGATCCGAAAGTCCGCAAAGCAACCATTTCCACCGTGGCCAAGCAAGTAGCCGATCAGCTGGCCCTGTACTGGATCGACGGCCCAAACGCTGCCGCCCTGGCCAAGCGTTTCAAGAAGCTCGCTCCCAAGCTCGTGGTCATCGCACAAGAAAATGGTGACATCCAATTGACTTCGTCGGCCCCGGCAAAGACCCCGGCCTCCGCCCTGTTGGTGCAAACCCTCCCTGCAAACTTGGAAGTGAAAAACCTCCATTTCATTCTCGATAGCAAGGCAGAAAACTACGCCGCGCTGGATGCCGCCCTCATGCGCCCCGAGGAAAAGAAAACGTGGACGCTAGACCCCGCCGTGGTGTCGAAGGAAGAACAGGCCGAGGGCTTTCTTCCCCTCTTCGATGGAAAATCACTGGACGGATGGTGGGTGAAGGGTGATGTGAAAGATTCCTTCCATGTGTCCGAGGACGGATTCATCGAGTGGCGCAAAACCGGCGGCGATGCGCTCATGTCCGCGAAACGGTACGACAATTTCATTTTCCGCTGTGAATGGAAGCTTCTCCCCGGCGGCAACAGCGGCGTGTGGTTCCGCGCACCGCGCGGTGCCCGCCAATCCTACGTCGGCTTTGAACTTCAGATGATGGGTGACAACGACGTCAAAGAATTCAACAACAGCAATACAGGTTCAATCTATATGGTTCTTTCCCCGCTCGCCCGCCCCGCCCGCGCCGAAGGGCTGTGGAACACCCTGGAGGTCACCTGTCAAGGTTCACACATAAAAGCCACAATGAACGGCACCCTGATTCAGGACGTCAATATGGATGACAACGAGGATCTCAAATGCCGCCTGCGCAAGGGCTTCATCTGTCTCACCAACCACAACACCTACGTGGGCTTCCGGAACATCCGTATCAAGGAATTGAAGTAGCACGTCGGCAATCATTGCTGAGGTGACTGGAGACTGTCATGCGCTTGTTGGTTTACGCGATTACCTTGCTGCTCGCGGTTTTGATGCCCGCCCTTGCCCAAGCTGCCGATTTTCCGGCCGAATCCGGATTTGAAGGCGCGGTGACCGTGGACTCCACCAAGGTGGACGATGGTTTTCTCGTCGTAACCGCCAAGGTGCCCTTCCTCGACATCTATGGTGCGCCCAAAGAGGGTATGGCCCGGCTGGTGGTGCAGGAATCCCGCCTGAAGTCCGACAAGCCCATCCCCGCCTTCTGTCATGTGCACTACGAAAAGGATCTCGGTGGAGCCAAGCATTGGGCTCGCCGGGGATGGGCGGTCTTCACCGCCACCTACACCGACAACAAGGGAGCCTATCCCATCGACGCAGCCGTCGCAAACGGTTACAACCAGGCAAGGGCCATTGTGCAGTGGGCGAGACGCCTCCCGTTTATCGATCGCACCCGTTTGCATATCGACGGGGGAAGTCAGGGTGGATACGCCGCCCTCGCCGTCAGCGCGGACTTTTTCCCCGTCACAGCCACGACCGCCGATGTGCCCGTGGTGAACTGGGCCTATAATCTCAACTACTTCGAGGCCAACAAGAAGACCTCGAAGTACCCCGCCGCCAGCCCGGATGAGTCTCCCGTCCCGGTCATGTATTCGGTGACCATGCTGGCCGATTGGTGCTACAAGTCTTTCGGTAACGACCTCTCCTCCGATGCCTATTATTGGATGAGTCCCATCGCCTGTCTCGACCGCATCACCAATCCGGTTCAGGTGACCTGTTTCAGTGGCGACATGCTGGTGCCCATGGAGCAAATGATGACCAAGCCGCTCCACGCGATTGATGCCGCGCGTTTCCCGGAGGGCTTCCAGCGGGATTTCGAAAAACTTACTCTTTGTGCCAAAGCACGAAAGACCTTCGAGGAATGTGTCCCCGAATCGTCACGGGAAACGTTTGTCGTTCCGCTGCAGGAAAAGAGTTTCGAGAACTCGTGGGAAATGTTCAAGGACCCCAAAAGGAAGCCCTCCGAAAAACCGAAAGAACAACAGAAACCCTGGAGCAAGACACGGCAATGGTCCTTGGTCTATTGCGATGAGGGTGGCCCGGCCCCGCAAGCCTCGCACTCGAGCTTTGAGTGGGCTTTGTCGTCCAACGACTTCGTGGATCATTACCAGAAGACCGAATGCACCCCTGATTTACTGAACGCAGCCAAACTCCAATGGCTCATGCAGCGGCTGGAGCGCACTCCCGAGGGCATGCCCATGCTGTCGAACGGACAGTCTGCCAACCGCATGAATTTCACCACCGTCGAACGCCGGGACGTCATCACCGGACTGCTGGACTACGCAAAATCAGCCAAAACCTGTGAAGAGCAACTGACTACACTGTACGCCGCCTGTCCACGCAAGCCCCTGGGCGAACAACTCTCCGTGGCCGTGTTGGAAAAGGCCTTGGTGCCCTAATGGCGCGCGTTGGATGCCTTTTAGGAGCTTCTTGCATTGCACCGAGGGGGCAATGCAAAACCCAACATCCCCCGGCCCTTCGGGCCACCCCCTTCGAAG
>CAIZGN010000508.1 GCA_903932505.1 Candidatus Hydrogenedentota bacterium | reverse complement strand
GTGAAGCTCGATGCCGCCATGACGCCGCAGTTGCTCTACGAGTTGTCCAAAATGGACGGTGCGCTGCTGCTTAACGAGGATGGCTCGCGCATTTTTTACGCCAACCGGTTCCTCAAGCCCAACGCGCGGATTCCATCGGAAGAGACCGGCACCAGGCATCGGGTGGCCCAACGGCTGGCATTTCAAGCCCGGTGCATTGTGGTGGCTGTGTCGCAGCGGCGATCCAGCGTGACGTTGTATGCCTATGACCGCCGTCTCGTGCTGGACTCCATCCCCACCCTCGTGAACAAGGCCATGCAGGCCCTGCAGACCTTGGAGAAATACATAGCCGTGCTGCGTCTGGCCGAGCAGGAACTCACCCTGCGCGAATTCCAGAATGTCGCCACCATCTTCGACGTATGCAAGACCGTCCAGCGCACCGAGATGGTCTTCCGCATTGCCCAGGAAATCGAGCCGTATATCCTCGAGCTGGGCACGGAGGGCCGTCTGCTCGCGCTGCAGTTGGAAGAGATGCTCATGCCGGTGCACGAGGCCTCCCTCGTCGTGCGCGACTACTACCGCGAGCAGGGCGGGCGAACGCTGGAATCGGTGCAGTCCAAGATTGGCTCCCTGACGCAGCCGGAACTGCTGCAACTGGGTAACATATGCCAGGCCTTGGGCTATGGATCGAGCCTTCGCAGCGTGGACACCTATTTGTCTCCGCGCGGTTTCCGGGTGCTGACGTCGACCCATCGTTTCTCTCCCCAAATCATCGAAAACCTCGTGAACCAGTTCGGCAGCTTGCGCCAGATCATGCGCGCGCCCAAGGACGAGCTGGTCGACGTCGACGGCGTGGGGGATGTGCTGGCCGAACGTATCCGGGTCAGCCTCGATCTCATGCGCAACCGTTTGACCCCGAGCGAGAGGACCTGAACATGCCCCACGTGCTCGACTGCGAGATTACCGCGCACCAGGAGGTCGCGGCTGGACACCGGCGGCTGGTGCTGCACGCGCCCGCCATTGCCGAGGATGCCCAACCCGGGCAATTCTGCATGGTGCAGGTGCAGCATGGCTGCTATCCCTTTCTGCGTCGCCCCATGTCGATCGAACGAATCTTCGCCGACAGCATTTCGATTCTTTATAAGGTCGAGGGCGAGGGCACGCAACTGCTGGCTATGGCTCATGTGGGAGAAGACCTCAACATTCAAGGACCACTAGGGAAGCCCTTTCCGCTGGAAAGCGCCTACGAACGCCAGATTCTTGTGGCGGGCGGCATTGGTGTCGCCCCCTTCCCCGGCTTGGCAGACACCATTCGGCGCGTGCTGGGAAAGACCCCTGAAATCATACTGGCCGCACGCAATGAGGATCTGCTGCTCTGCGAAAAGGACTTTCACCAGATGGGCTGCAAGATTCATCTCGCCACCGATGACGGTTCAGCAGGCGAAAAGGCCTTCGCCTCCCAGGTGCTCGAAAATCTCGAGCCCGGCCCGGACACCTTGGTCTATGCCTGCGGCCCCATGGCCATGATGAAGGCCGTTCATCTGGTGTGCGAAGAAGCCGGTGCGCTGTGCTATGCCTCGCTGGAAGCCCTCATGGCCTGCGGGGATGGCGTCTGCCTCGGGTGTGTTGTGGAAGCCAAGGTTGAGATCGAGGCGGAGCGCATGGTGCGGGTCTGTAAGGACGGCCCCGTCTTTGACACGGCCCTCATCGACTGGAATGCCCGGTAGACCCGGTAAACACGGAGAACACAAGGAAATGGCGGCGAATTTGCAGGTGAACCTCGGTGGGCTTCTTATGAAGAACCCCGTCACGGTCGCATCGGGAACCTTCGGCTACGGACAGGAGTACGACGAGTACTTCGATATCAGCCAGTTGGGCGCGGTCACGGTCAAGAGCCTGTCCCTCAAGCCCCGCGCGGGCAACAAGCCCCCGCGCCTTGTCGAAACCCCCGCTGGTATGCTCAATGCCATCGGACTGCAGAATGTGGGTATTGATGCCTACCTCAAGCATAAACTGCCATTCCTCCGCGAACGACGCTGCACGATTATCGGCAATATCTACGGGCACAATGTGGACGAGTATGTCGAGCTGGCCCGCCGTCTCGAGGCCGAACAGGGTGCCGATGCCATTGAGGCCAATCTGTCCTGTCCCAATGTGCATGACGCCCGCAACACCCGCGGTCCCGCGCTGGTCGCGCAAGACCCCGAAAAAGTCGAGAGCTACACCCGCGCCATCAAGAGCGTCACGAAACTGCCGCTCTTCATCAAGCTCAGCCCTAACGTCATGGACATCAAGGAGCCCGCACAGGCCGCGCAAGAAGGCGGTGCGGACGCCGTATCCCTCATCAACACGCTGCTGGGCATGGGCATCGACGCTGAGACCCGAAAACCAGTCCTGCACAATGTCGTGGGCGGACTCAGCGGCCCAGCCATCCGTCCCGTCGCCGTTCGTATGGTGTGGGAAGCCGCCAAGGTGCTGCGCATCCCCATCCTCGGCATGGGCGGCATTCGCGATGCCTCTGACGCCCTGCAATTCCTTCTCGCGGGCGCCACGGCCGTGGCGGTGGGTTGTTACACCTT
>CAIZGN010000507.1 GCA_903932505.1 Candidatus Hydrogenedentota bacterium | reverse complement strand
GGCCCGATCGCGTCGCGCATGGGGAAGGGGGGGAGGTTAGGAATATCGGCTCAGCCCGCGAGGGCATCCAGTACTTCAGTTTCCCCGGAGCGTCCACTGCGGGACTCATTCTCCGACGCTTGATTCCGACTATGAACCTTGGGCCAGGGCATAATCCGGCTTTCCGGTTCCGAAACAGGTTCCGCAGGCGGCGGTACTTGGACAGATTCCATCGACTCCATTAAACGGCGACGATCCTCGACGACCGCCTGGGTTCGCAACACAAGCTGGTTGTTCAAATCGGCGTTTTCCTGTTCCGCCGCAGCCAAAGCCGCCTCAAGCCGCGCAATACAATCCTTGGCCCGGAGCAAGGACTCCAAGTCCGCGATTCCTTGCGTCTCATGTCGATGCAGTTCCTGCTGGAGACCTTCCTGGACCGCCACGGCGCGCGACAGCCGCAGGTCCGCGCAAGCCAGCGCATCCTCTTTCTCTTTGAGCACTATGGACAGGGTTGTGTTTTCCGAAGTCAGCCGTATGCAAGCCTCTTCAACCTGCCGGACCTGTTCCTCGAACTCCGCCCACCCTTCTTTCAGGGCTGCGGCTGCGCCCCGCTCTGCCTCCACAACCTCAGGATCGGCGCATTCCCCGCTCTCCTGCGGTCGACGGTATTTGTGCCCCAGTTCAATAATGCCATCGTGCGCATCAAGCAACTCTTCGCGCAGTGGTTCGTGTTCAATTCTGGTTTCAGCGTCCATGAGACAAGGTTCCCTTTCAAGTCGGGTATTTTCCAGATCCAGCGAGGTCGGCGGCGCTTCACGCATGAACGCCCACGCCTCACGGACAGCCTGGCGAAGCACGGCGGTTTCTCCGTGCAATCGCAACAATTCATCCGAGGCCCGTTTCACCGTGACCTGGGTTACGTGCAGGGTGCGCTGTATGCGTGCCACTTGCGCCTGCGAGGACGCCTTGTCCGCACGCAAGGCGAGCAAATGCTCGGACAACGTTCCTTCCCGGAGACGACCCTGACGAAGCTCCGTCTCCAGACGGTCACGTTCAGCCGTCGCAAAATAAAGACGCTCTTCTGTTGCTGCCAAGGTCTGTTCCAATTGTGTGGCTCTAGCCCCCGTGTTCCACAGCCGGGTGCGGTACAATCGATTCTCAGCCACAAGGGCTTGGGTCTGGGCGTGCAGAGGATCGCTCATCAGCTTTGCCATATCCTGCACTTGGGTGCCTATTGATTCCAGCGCCAGATTCGTATGCGCTTGGGCTTGCCCCATTTCCCCCATCCATTGCGCCAGCGCGCTGAACATTCGTTGCGGCCACTCATTCACCCGGAATCGCATGTCGTCAATCCTTTACGCCAAGACCTTGGTCTGGAATCGAAACCCTGCCGAACCTCGAGTTCTCTTAAGCGCGATTACTATCGCTTTTGTCAATTATATACTTTTTTATTTATTTTGGCAAGAGTTTATTTAATAAAATAATAGTGCGGAATTTGGTGGGAAAACGCGGTAGGGAGGAAGGGAAACCCCATATATAGTGGGGCTGAACCACAAAAAAGCAACGCTGCGGATGAAGGTCATCCACAGCGTTGCTTAAATATCATCCTCGGCGGCGTGCCGCAGAGGGGGGAATTACTTGCGCTCTTCCTGCGGCCACTTGATTTCCAGATGCAACTCATCGAGTTGCCGTTTCTGTACTTCACTGGGCGCGCTCATGAGTAGATCTTGCGCCTTTTGCGTCAAGGGGAAAGCAATGACTTCGCGAATGTTCGGTTCATCAGCGAGCAACATGACGATGCGGTCCAGTCCGGGTGCGATGCCTCCGTGAGGAGGGGCCCCGTAATGGAAGGCGTTCCACAAAGCGGGGAATTTCGATTGTACGGTCTCCTCGTTGTATCCCGCAATGCCAAAGGCCTTGAGCATGACTTCGGGTCGGTGGTTTCGGATCGCGCCGGAGGACAACTCAATGCCATTACACACGATATCGTACTGGTAGGCCAGCACATCGAGCGGATCCTTGTTTTCCAGGGCATCCAGTCCGCCCTGCGGCATGGAGAATGGATTATGCGAGAAATCAACCTTCTTTTCGTCTTCGTTCCACTCGAACATGGGGAAGTCAACGATCCAGCAGAAGGAGACGAGTTCCTTGTCCAGCAGCCCCAGTGCGTTGCCCAGATAGACCCGCACTTTGCCCAACAAATCGTTGGTCTCGGAGCGTTTACCCGCGCCGAAGAAAAGCGCGTCGCCTTCTTGCGCGCCCATGCGCTCGAGCAATTGCCGCTGTTCCTCCGCGCTGAGGAATTTCACGATGGGGCCCTTCATTTCGCCATCGCGCAAGGCGATCCAAGCAAGTCCCTTTGCGCCAAGACCCTTGGCGAAAGCCTCCGCATCGTCAAAGAACTTGCGCGGTTGATTGGCCGCGCCCTTGGCGTTGATGACCTTCACCGCGCCACCGGTCTTCACCTGACTGCTGAACACCTTCAGTTCGCACTCGCTGAAGAGGTCGGTGCAATCCACCATTTCAAGGTCAAAGCGGATGTCAGGCTTGTCGCAACCGTATTTCTCCATCGCATCCAGGAAAGGGATGCGCGGGAATTTCTCGGCAGCGATTTTCTTCTTCGACAGTTCCTTGAACAACCGAACCATAAGCACTTCAAGTTCCGCGAAGAGGTCGTCCTGCGTGATGTAGGACATCTCCATATCGATCTGGTAAAACTCGCCGGGACTGCGATCCGCACGAGAATCCTCGTCGCGAAAACAGGGCGCGATCTGGAAGTACTTGTCGAACCCGGAAATCATCAGCAATTGCTTGAACTGTTGCGGGGCCTGCGGAAGCGCATAAAACTGCCCCGGATACAGCCGACTCGGCACCAGATAATCGCGCGCGCCCTCGGGCGAGGAACTGGTCAGAATCGGTGTGTGGTATTCGATGAAGCCCCGATCCGTGAGGTGCTGCCGCGTCAATTGAGCGACCTTCGAGCGCAACAGGATATTTTGGTGCATGCGTTCCCGACGCAGGTCGAGGAAGCGGTAGGACAAGCGGGTTTCTTCCGGGCATTCCAACTCCTGGTTCACCGGAAACGGCAGCGTGTCGCAGGCTGATTCAAGCGTGAATTCCGCCGCCACGATCTCGATCTCGCCCGTGGGCAGATTCGGATTCACCGTCTCCGGTGTGCGCGGCACCACCTCGCCGACTACCGTCACCACGCTTTCATTACGAACCTGCTCGGCGATGGCGAAGGCCGGATTATCGGGATTGACGATGACTTGGGTCAGACCGTAATGATCCCGCAGGTCAAAGAAAATGACGCCGCCGTGATCCCTTTTTCGGTGGACCCAGCCGGACAGTTTCACGGTTTGCCCGGTGTCGCTCTTGCGCAATACGCCGCAGGTGTGGGTTCTGTAGGGATGCATGACGTCCTTTCTCAATATGCTATTTTGAAATGCCACGAAACGTGGAGGAAAGCCTCTATTTCAATGGAAATCCTACTTGGAACCGGCGGAAAAAGTCAAATCTAATAAAGGAACCTCGCTCAGGAGTATCTTCGCAATCCGGTAGCGACTACAAGGCTCGCGCCGAGCATGTCGGCGTGTGGACTCAATTTTCGGTTCTCAGCGGTGGTCGGGGAGTGCTCAGAAGGGCGATGAAAAAATGGGGAGGGCGAGTGGTCTTGCGCCAAATTTCACGCTATATAAACCCATAGACAGAATCCATGAAATGTGCTAAAATATGGTGGTCGACTTGCCTGAGGGCCAAGATCCCAAGAGTGATGGGCGAGTCCGGGGCGAGTCTCAGACGATGCCCCACTCAATGCGGTAGGCTTGATCTAGCGGGTGTGTACTGTGTCGCAGAGCCCGCATGAAACCGATGGAAGGAAATCGGGCTATGCTTACGTACCTTTTCCCCCGCCTTGGCACACACCTCATGTTTGGACTCCTCGCGGTAGTATTCACCCCTGTTTTCGCCTGGGCGGCCGTGCTGCCTTTGGATGTGGGAGCCATCCCTGACCAGACGGTCTACATCGACCACACCTGCCGCTTCACCGTCTACTCCACGCGGTTGGGTGATGGTGCGACTTTCTCAATGACTTCGCTTCCAGCGTCATCGGGGCCGATGACGCTGGACGCTGCCTCTGGTCTCTTCGAATACACCCCAAACGCGCAGGATCGAAAGCCTTTCATAGTCACGTTCCGTGCAAGTAAAGGTGCTGCAAGCGTGTCGCAGACGGTGCCGATAGAGCCACTCGCCCAACTTCCGGCAGAGGCCGATATCATCTCCTACGTGCGCCCCCTGCCAGACCCCACCGGGCAGACTGCAGTCATCGAGAGCGATATTCTCGAGAATCTCGAACTCAATTACACCGCCTATCCTCAAAACATAAACGGGGTGGATCACTTTGCTAAGCGGGTGAGCATTTCCGGAAAGACGGTTCTCTTCGACAAGAACATTGGCGCGCTTTACAGTTTTAGCGGCCGCGATGACATCAAGGAAATGACCATTTCGGCGGAGACCGTAATCATCCGCGATCCGCTGCACCTGCCACAGACTGCTGTGACGATCAATGCGCGCATGCTGTTGTTTGAGGATCGGAGCGGTGCGGGGCCGGATGAACTCGCATCCATTATTACAACCCCGAGAACGAAGGAGACGCCCGCAAGGAGCGCACAGGATACGGGGAGTGTGCCGGACAGTGGGTTGCCCGGCCTTCCGGCGGGCAATATCACGGCGAATATCTCGGAAGTGGTATCACTGGACGAGAATGGTGCTGCCTCAATGGTGCCCCGCTTTGTGCTTGCAGGTGGACAGGGACAAAAAGGGGGGATCGGGAAGGCCGGTACCAACGGGACGCCGGTGGCCTCAGTAGCCTGGGTCGTAACGGATGACATATGGATAGATTCCGAATGCACGCACACGCCTGCGGAGTTCACGCATGCGGAGCAGGAAAACGTCACATATTACTATGAGTGGCGCGTGCGTGAAAGTATCTTCTGCACGGATTATGCGCGCACGGCAGGGGATGCGAATGCCTGGACGCCGGGCAATGGGCAGAACGCAGTGGCGGATGCGAAACCGGGGGACGGCGGATCCGGTGGCACGCTGACCTCCGCGCTTGACCTTTCGGGTTACGCGAATGTGGCCGGCGGCCCGGCCGGGCCGGTTGGTGAAGTACGTTCCGGAGGCGCGGCGGGGTTGCCGTGTCCCGCTTGGTATGTCAGTGGCAATAGCTTCTACGGCTGCGGATGGGAGACGATGATCAATGGCTCCTTCACCGCCACGAAGCATGTGTCGGTGCCCGGTGCGAATGCCGATCCCCTAGCCCCGGATCGTCCCTTTGGGGATGAAGGCGTGGTTGTCCTCGAGGGTTCTCCCACCGATTGGATGACGCCCGCCGGTGTGAGAGCCACGCTCCTTGATATCAAAGACACCTACCTCAACGGCCATATCGAGGACGCACGCGCCCTGCTCGCCGAGTATCTCGGGCTGCTGGATGGTGTGCAACCGGTCACCCCCGAAGACGCCAGCGACTTTGAACAGTTGCGACAGGAAATGGCGGGGCTGCACCATCGGGCCTCCAACAACCTCGACTACTTCGGGAATCCTGCGGGTTGGGTGCCGATGTTATCGTTCGAGGCCAATCTTGCCGCCTTTCAAAACGAACTGGACGACGCCATTGAGGTGCTGTATGCCACCTACTGGCTGAACAGCAAGGCCGAGGAAGCGCTCGACAAAGGCTCGGCCATGTTGTATGCCAAGGACAAGCTTAAGAAGGAATTGGGTGAATCCATTGAGGCCTATAACGCGGCCCAGACCGCGCTTCCGAAACTCGTCGTGGAGGCGGATAACATTACGGCCAAGATTGAAGCATTGACCAACGAGTTGAAGATGATAGAGACGATGCTGCTCGAGCAGGCCCGCGAAAATCTGGAACCACCGTGGTGGCAGAAGCCGCTTCGGGTGATAGGCGCGGCCCTAAAAATGATCCCCGCCTATCAACCGGTCTTGGGTGCGATGGGCGGTGGATTCAACATCCTCTCGCAGGTCGATTCAGAAACCAATGTGGAGGATTTGGACTCTTTGCTGACCGCAGGTGAGTTTGCCTACACCTTCAAACAGGCGGACATGGTGAAGAAATCTGATGCGGTGAACCGAAAATTAAAAGAACTCAACAAGGAAAACGAGGGAGCCTACAGCACGCAGGTCACGGATCTCCATATCTACGCCAAACAGATCGCCGAAGGGCTGGGGCCGCTCGTATCCTCTTTCAAGGATTCCCAGACGCCGATGAGCGAGGTGCAGGCGGAACTTGAACGCCTCAAGGCCTCCGATCCCTCCTTCCAAAAAGTGGCTCTGGCCATCCGGGAACTTATGGTGGAAAAAGAAGTGTTTGGTGCGCGTATTGCCGAAACGCTGCAACTGGTATCCAGTCTGGCCAACGGGATCACACAGGACATGCTGGGGGTTTCCGCGCTCAACGAGAACATATCCGAAAACTCGATGAAGATCAACGACCGCGCCTTCATGTACGTTAAGGAAATGGAGCGGAGGGCCAAGGATCGACTGCTCAAGTACCAGTACTATGTGATGAAGGCTTTCGAGTACCGGATGCTGCGCGCCTACAGCGGCGACATGAATCTCAATCGTTTGTTTGATGCCTTCAAGACGCTCGTTGATCCCGGCGACCACCTCCTGACCGAAAGCGAATTCGGCACGCTGAAAAGTGTCTATACCGAGGAGTTGAGCCGGATCACTGCGGAAATGTTTGACGAGTTGAATGCGCGTCCCCCGGAGCGTTCTGTGCCCGTCGCCTTCGCGCTGAACGGCTCGGAACTCGAACAGCTCAATCGGGACGGCAGTGTGCGCATCAACATGCGCGACAAGAACATCTTTGGTCGAACAGAGGAAAACGTCCGCATTGTTGACCTTAGGACGGCGAGTCTGAATATTCATTCCGCCACCGGAGGCAGTTATGGCGGCACCGCCCTCCTTCGGCTCAAGTACGAGCACAGTGGCATGTCGCTGTTGGCCTCGCAGGGTAAGATGTACACCTTCAATCACTACAGGACCGCCTCCACCAACCCCATCACCTGGAAGACGGTCTATGACGGCATATCCAATGAGATTCATGAAACAACGATCAGCGCCTCAAGTCAATCCTTGCTCCAGTTCCTGCTCAAGGACGAATTGGGCCAGAGCAACCCGGACTTGATGCTCTACTCCCTGCCTGCGGCCTGGGCGGACATCATAATCACCAAGGAGGACGTCACCGAAACCGGCGAACGAATGGTGGTGGATAACCTGCGCATAGAAGTGCGGTACGATTATGCCGAGAAGCGCCGGGATCAGAGTGAACTTGAGGTTCGAGTGACGGAAGGTCTGGCCCCGAATATCTGGGTCGAATCGCCCGATGGCGATATTAACGGACGGCGGGATGGGCGTGGGGGATTTGTACGCGTGTTCAATAGGGGCGAAAGCGTTCGACTGGAAGCACCCGCAACCTATGGCACATGGGTGTTTTCACGATGGGCGGATCCCAGCGGCCAGGTCCTCAAAACCCTGGACAACCTGCCGGCCACGACCGTGAATATGAACGCCCACAAAATGATACAGGCGGTCTATATTGACACGGCCGACAAGACACCACCCGCCGAACCCGTAATCACAACGAATGGCGGGGCGGACGTCATTACCGGCTTTGATGCCATAACGCTGGCCGGTACTGTTGATCCCGATGTAAAGTCCATCGAAGTCAATGGCTCGAAGATCCCCCATGAAATGGGAGCGCTCGCCTGGCAGGCGACAGTGGATCTCAATATCGGCGCACAGGCCGTGCAGGTCGTGGCCTTCGATGAATCACACAATGCAAGCACGCCCGCGAGCATCATCGTGACGTTCATCCCCTCGTATGATTCCGATGCGGACGGCGCGAGTGATTCGGAAGAGGGGCTGGACGACCCGGATTCCGATAAGCTCCCAAACTATCTGGATCCTGATTCAGACAACGATGGAATGCCGGACAAGTGGGAGTGGGCCAGCGGAACGGATCCCTGGGTCGATGACCGCGATGAAGATCCGGATAACGATGACGCATCCAACTTTTTCGAGTATAGCTATCGGACGGATCCGGGCAATCCCCTGTCTTTCCCGAGAGCGGCAGACCTCAGTCTCGACCAGAGCGAATGCACGCTGTCCGAGGATTCTCCTTCCTGTTCCTTCAGCGTCCTTAACTTGGGGCAGCTGCCCCTTTCATGGTCTGCGGAGGCGGACAGCAGCGGACTCCTCATCGAACCCTCCTCAGGCACAGGCCCCGGCATCGTGACCTTGACGGCTGCAGAGTTTGCCGAAGATCGCGAAATCGTAGTTCAGGTCAACAACAACGCCCTTCAAAGCGACACCGAAACCGTGTTGGTGCACATCCAGCATGCGCCGCGTCCGGCCGATATCGGGGTGAGTGCTAACCTTATCACCCTGACCCAGGAAACGCCATCGGCCACGCTCAATGTACTCAATTTCGGCGATCTCGCGCTGGACTGGGTGGCGTCCAGTAACAATCCCGCCGTGTCCATAGAACCCGACAGTGGGACAGGCGAAACACCCGTGCTGATAACCGGTTCCGATTTTACCCAAAACACCACGGTCGATATTGTGTTGACCAATGCGGCGGATCCGCTCGATCGGGATGTTGTTGCCGTTCATCTCCAGAAAACCCCGCAGTCCGGCGATCTCGATGTCAGCACGAATCTTCTCTCGCTCACCGGAACTTCGCGAACATCCACCTTCAGCGTATTGAATCTGGGCGAATCGAATGTAGACTGGGTCTTGTCGGTCAACACCCCGATACTCACCGCCACCCCCGCTTGGGGCCCCGCCCCGGAGATAGTCACGGTGACTTCGGAGGGCTTGCTGCCCAACCGCGAAAGCAAGGTGGCCCTTGAAAACGGGAACAACCCCGACGACACGGAGTCCGTGCTCATCCAGATGCTGGAGCGACCCTCGGTCGTAGGCCTCGATTTGAGCACGCGCCTCGTGACCCTGACAAGCGGTTCACCCGCCGCCGCAATCAATGTCTTCAACCTGAGTGCGCAGGATACGCTCTGGAGCATCGTCAGCAGCAATCCGATGGTGACGCCCACACCCGCAGCGGGCACCGGCACTGTGCCGGTCACACTCACTGCGTCGAGTTTCGCCAACGATTTGACCGTTGACCTGACAGCGAGGAATGACAGCGATCCCGAGGATGCGAGAACGGTCGTGGTTCAGCTGCGGGCCACACCCGCGCCGGACAGCCTGAGCCTCAGCTCGAATGTCTTGACTCTGAACCGCCTGGCACCCTCCGGGACGGTCAATATTCTAAGCTTGGGCGCAGCGGATGACCATTGGACGGCAACGGTCGACAGTGCCGCCATCGGCGTGGAACCGCAATCCGGGGGTGGACTATCGGCCATCACGGTGACGGCCACGGATTTCTCCCGCGACCTCATGACCACCGTGAAGGTGGCCGATGTGGAGTCGCCATCTGCGGTTGAAACCCTGGTCGTCCATATCCAGAAAACGCTGGCCCCGGCAGATCTTGAGGTGGACATCAACACCATAACCTTGTCGTCCAGTGCGCCCGCGACGAACATTCACATCATGAACCTGGGTGAAATACCCCTGCAGTGGACTATAGCCTCCGACAATCCAGTGGTGACCGTAAGCCCCTCCCAAGGGAACGAACCGGCAGAAGCGGTTGTCCGGGCATCCGCGTTTTCAAGCGATGTCACGGCAACACTCACCGCAGTCAACCAGGCCAATCCCGATGATACGGAGACCATCGTGGTGCGCGTGCAGCGCAAAACACCGGACACCCCCCCCGGCACGACCGTGACCGTTCCGAACCTTGTGGGGCAAGCGCAGCTCGCAGCCGAGGCCGCTGTCGTAGCCGCAGGACTGAAGGTTGGAAACATCACCGAGGAATTCAGTGCCGACATCCCGAAAGGACAGGTCATTTCTCAGTCCCCCGCCGCTGGAACACATGTTGCCCGGGGCGCTCAAGTCTCCCTCGTGATCAGCAAAGGCAAGGAGAAGAGAGGCATCTTGGGATGCAACGAATTGTCCTCTGAAAAAGACGTTCCTGGCAACCGGGGCGACCTGCTGATACTATCGCTGCTTGCGCTAGGCCTGCTTGTGACCCTTCGTAAACAGCACTGGTTCAAAGCCCGCTAATTGCAAGAAGGAAGGGCCGAGTCGCGGCAAAGCAGCGACTCGGCCCCCGCTTCTTACCACATCACCGAAAACTCATGTGTACTACCCGCATCAAACCCTTCCTCCAGAGTCTGGAAGGGAAACCCCCAGCGCAGCACCGTGGAGGTCGGTTTCCGTTTTCCCTCCACGCGTACAGTCGCCTTTTCCGGCACAAGCCATAGAATGGTGGCCTGCGGCAAGGCACGGTCCGCATGCAGGATGGCGGTCACTTTACTGCCGCCTCTGGCGACCTCTGATCGGTAGCCCACCCAGGCTGCCGCAAGACGCGCCCGCTCCCAAGTGCTGATATCACGGGCCATCCACCACTCCATCCCATGACCCCGCACCTTCTCAACAATATTTTGGAACGCAGCCGTCTCGGTGGGTAAATGAATGTCACGCGGATGAAAGAGATAATGGGCGATACCGTAATGCGCCAAGGCTCCCGTCAATACCATGTCACCAACGGCTGCCGGAACGGTGGTGGAGAGGTCTTGAGTCAAGGTGCAGAGTTCAAGCACATCATAGGGTTTTGCATCCCGGTTGACGGGGCGGTACGGGTGGGAGGTGCCAAAGAGGAACCCTGCCTCGGAGGATTGGCAATTGCCCTTGGTCTGGTCCATCTGGATTCCATGTTCCTGACACCATCCGAAGAACTCCGTACCGCCTTCCCAGCGCAGGATATGGTTCTTGTTGGTAACAGGCGCGACTCCGTCGAAAAGCGTACTCAGCGCGGTGATTTGTTCCCCAAAGCGATTCGAATTCCAGTTCGTCGGGTCGGTCATGGCGTCAAAATGGATCGCCAGTTCATGGCCGCCCCGGGCTATCTGCTGGATGATTTCCTTGGAGTATCCCGGCAGCAAAATACACCACGTGGAGTGCACCTTCGCCTTGTCCAATTCCTCCAGCATCTTGACTGCGCCCTCGGCTTCGTTCCCGTCGGTATCATGCGAGATGGTGGCGATCGCCGGAAGATTGCGCGGATAGAACCACAGCATGGGCACCGCCACATTTCGCTCCCGGGCCGTCTGCAGAATGCTGTGCAGAAGCATCTCTCGCCAATGATCCGCGATGGGCTCTGAAAAAACAGGCAGGGCGCCCGCGCCGGGGATTAGTGTGCGATCAAAGAGCCAGCTCAGCACCATGCCGTCTTCGGTTTTCAGTACATGATCCACCGTGGAACCGGCACCATCGGGCGAAGGCACCCCATCGCACATTACCGGAATCCCCTGCTGAATGCGCACCATGGTTCCCATGATATCCGGTGCAATCAGGAGGCACAGTCCATTTCCCCGGACGTTTTCGACGATCGCGGGTCTGCCGGTGGGCCGTTGCGCCGCATCAAGCACCCGCGCCAGCACAGTACCCGTGGTGGGCTTCACCGCGATACCGTTAAAGAAATGCAAGGGAAAAGGCACGACAGGCGTCAACGGCCCCTTCTCCGCAACGGGCTCAAGATAACCTTCGCCCAGTGTCACCAGCACATTCTCGAACCACAACTGGCAGATGGAGTTTTCCAGTTCCACCCCGAACCATTCCGGCAAACCACCCACGCCTCCGACCGATATCCACACACCACCCCCAGCCACCCAGGCATCAAGTGCAGGGCGCATTGCGACGGGAATGTCGGAACAACCCGTGGTTACCAGGATTCGCAGGGAAGGCAAAGCTTCCGGGAGTTTGCCCAAATCGATCGCTGAGTACCCCAAGCCCGTATGTTTCAAGATTTCATGAACATAGGCGGGGTATTCGCTCGGGCGCATTCGATTCTCATTAAGTTCTGGCAGGGCACATACCCCGATCGGGAATAGTCCGGGCTCCGAATAGGCACCACATGCGGAAAACAACGCCAGTCCCCCCATCGCAAACGCAAGTACCTTTCTCAATGCAGGATTCCTTTCT
>CAIZGN010000506.1 GCA_903932505.1 Candidatus Hydrogenedentota bacterium | reverse complement strand
GACTTGTGGCTGTTGGTTCGCAAGAATGCCCCGTGAGAACATTGCCCCAAGATCTCCCCGGCCTCGCCATCGGGATAGGCGCATTCGAGGCCCTCGATGTCTTGGAATCCAAGCGCCACACACACGCCCTTGGATCTGCCCTGGTTCATGAGGCTTCTAAGCCCGTCAAGGTACCCCGCTTCCCGCAGCTCATCCAAAAAGAGCCACGTATAGGATTCGGCCTTGTCCTGCTGCTCCAACAAGAGGTCGGACAGCCTCTTGAAAAACGCCCTGTTGATCGGGTCTACATTGGCCCGGTTGGCGGGCGACGCTCCCAGCACCACAACGCCGCGACCACCGAGCCATCTTCGAATAGAAAACTTCCGCCCCGCGGCGGCGGCCCTCGCCCAAAAGGCTGCGACCACATCGAACTGATCCATCTTGGTGGCAACGGTCGACAGAACGCTCGGAAGCACCCGACTGTCTGACAGATAAGGCTGAGCCTTGTCTTCGGTGGCTCGGTGCAGCGCCACCACCGCCTTTAGTCGAATCGGATCGCGAAGCGCCAAGATCACATCGCGCAGCGTCCAGTCACGGTTTTTCACACCCAGCGCAAAAGCAGTCATCACCGACGCCACAAGCGATCGGGCGGCGTCGCTAAAGTAGCGCTGCGACGCCCCTTCATCTTCGGGAATGAGGACCGATGCGACCGCGTTCGCCTCATTGGGCGTTGTCACATCGGCCGCGAGATCCCAGGCCAGGGTGCGACTATCAAACGGGTTTAGAATGGAGATCTCCGCCACGGGCGCCATGCCGTACAGAAGAGGAATGAACTCCCGCTTGGGATCGTACACGAGCGCTCGGTGATTCCCCGGGCCTGGCCCAATTTTAGGAATCACCGACTGCATCAACTGCCGCAAAATGGTGGTCTTCCCGCTTCCCGTAGACCCCATCACGGCAAAGTGCAGCGTGCCGTCCAAAAGCGGCCGCTCCTTCCCCGCAAAGCGCAGTGTCTGGACCGGTGCCGAGTCGGGCAACAAAGCCGCCGAGTCTGCTTGGGCACGACCTGTCTTCGACCAAAATCCCATGGTGCAGCCTTAAGCAGGAAGTGCAGCGCTACTCGTCGAACCTTCCCCGCCCCCGGCGAGAAGGCGCGCTCGATCTCAAGTGCTCATACCCGGCGACAAAGCGAGAGATCATGAGCAACGCGGCGCTAATCCCCATCGTGGCCCAGCCGATCGACGAATCCTTCGTGAGCGAGTAGGCAATCAGCGCCGGGATCGCCGAAATAATTGCCACTCCCAGCAAAAGCATGACCAGGTAGTACGTGTACTGCAGCGCCGAAATGGCAGTCCAAACACACCAGGCAATCGGTCTCAGTATTTTCGCGAGCCCCGACTTGAGCCAGAAAACCCGCGTGGACCAGCTCATCAACTTAAGCGCCCGAAACCGCCACCCAACGCTCCACCAAATCCTCCTCACCATAACCGTTGCCCCCACGCCCCCCATCGCAACCCCCGTGTCCCGCCACATACCCCGGTGAATAGGTACGCTTCCGCGCCGGAAGTGATAGGGAGTGCCGCAAAGCTATCCGAGCATTAGCCTTATTGCCAACTCATTTCCGCATCCCTACTAGTACTCTCGACCCTGCTCTCTGTCCTTCGAGGGCTTGTGTGGCGTGAGCTCGCCCAGGGAGTGCGCGAGCTTTTTGGCCCTACTCTGTGCCATCTGCCTGCCTAGATCTGCAAAGGCTTCGCCAGCGCCATCCTTATCGACGTAAAGCACGGACTTGCCTCTCGCGCGCGATACCTGGACGTACGAAATCTCGCGGTCCTGCATCGACCCACCGGCCAGAATGT
>CAIZGN010000505.1 GCA_903932505.1 Candidatus Hydrogenedentota bacterium | reverse complement strand
GGCTCCACAGGGCAGGGTGCTTGATAACGCCAAGGCGGGGCAACCCGACGGAAAGTGGAACAGAAAACACACCGCCGATGGCCGGTCGCAAGATCGGCACAGGCAAGGTTGAAAAGGTGCGGTAAGAGCGCACCAGCGCCATGGTGACATGGCGGCTTTTCAAACCCCACCTGGAGCAATTCCGAATAGGGGAGCAATGGCGTGGCCCGCGCTGCTCCCGGGTTGGAAGCTTGAGCCCCGTGGTGACGCGGGGCCTAGAGGAATGGCCGTCTCGGGGCGCGTACGCGTCCTAGACAGAACCCGGCTTACAGGCCTGCTCGCGCTTGCCTAATCCACCCCAGCAGATCCAAGGCCCGCGCGGAAGCGGTGTGATACGTCCAGAAATGCGCGTGACCCGCCCGGGCAAGGCGCTCCGTCGCCTCGGGATGCGCCCGGTAGTGGGCCAGCTTTTCTTGCAGTTCCTGGGCATCCTCAAAGAACAGGGCATGTTCGCCATCGACAAAATTGTTCGGAATCCGGATGGGGGGGCGCTCAGAAAGCAGGAGACAGCCGTGGGCCGGAAGCTCCCAATACCGTACGGTATCAAAGCCATAGCCGAACAAATTCAGACCGATCCGACTGCGACGCAGACGGTTCGCATACGCCTCAGGGGGGAAAAGACCATCGAAGCTCTGCCCCATGTGCCGCTCCAGCACTTCAAGATAAAGGGGCCGCAAGTACGCACCGCGATGCCCCGCCCAGAAAACCTCCTGGTCGCGTACGGAGGCGAAATCGGGGAGCGCGCGCTCCTCCGGGTACGCAAAAGGCATGGGATAGGCCTGCGGACCATAGTCCACACCACACAGCATTTCCCGCTTGAAGTAAGCCGCCGCAGAGACTCCGCCCAAGGCTTCTTCCACAACCCGACGCCGGTTCATCAATTCATCGGAGGCATCAAACAAAAACAGCGGTGTAGATCCAAGGGCCCCGGCAAGTGCTCTGGTAAGGCTGGAGTCCAGCGCCAGTTCGCAATCGCCATACAACACCAGGTCGAAACCACCCGCCCGCAACTGCGCCAATACCGCCTCAAGCGAAAGCGGCGCGCTCGGCCAATCGAACATGCACGGATAGTTCGCAAATTCAACCGGCTTCTCGCCGTGCAGGGTCGGCTTCCAAGGGAAATCCGTCACCCTCTCCACCCCCAATTGCCTGCACAGACCGTCATAGACCACATCAAGACCGTAGTGGGGTTGCGGGGGCAGCACAAACAGAATCCGGGGCTTTCCGTCCGCCTGCGTCCAGACGGTGGGCCCGGGCACGGAAGGGCTCTGGGCGCGCGACAAGGACGGCGCGGAGATTCCGGTTTGCAGGTAGTCCAGACTGCGCAGGAGGCCCGTGCCGCGTACCTCTTCACCCATTACAGTCCACATCGACGCCATAGCCTCATAGGCCGGACGGTGGTAGCGTTGGGCAATCACCGCATCCCGAAAATGATGCATACCCCGGCAAAAAAACGGAACCGGATCATCCTCGGGATGTTTCCGTATCCATTCCACCAGCACCCGCAGGCACAGCGACTGCACTGCCGCCTTCGCGTCGGGGCTATCCTCCGGCTCCGGGGGAAGGTTGGAAAGCAGCTCATAAGCGGCCTCATGATGCCCCAAGGCCAGAAGCTCCCCCACATGGGCTTCCAGTGAATAACCTGTCCGCACGAAAACCTGCAACACATCCCCGGACTCGGTAGTCCCTTCCCCGGAACGCCACGAACCGAAAAAGGTCCAGCCATCCACGGCATCAATACGGGTCTCGGGCACATTCCGCGTCATCAGCACATACACGAATCCATGCCCGGAAAGAACCGGGGCCAATGCGCCCATTCCCCGCTGAAAGGCCTCCAGATTCTCCCCGAAATCCCGAATGACGGCCGCATCAAAATACCCCTCAGTGAAGGGAAGCGGCCCGCCGGCCCACCCGCGTTCCACCACGGAATCCAGCAGGATTTTGGCCGTGCGCAAACACTCGGCATCGGTTTCTAGCCCATGCACCTCGGTCCCCGCACGTCTTTTCAAGATATGGGCCAAGCGTCCGTGCCCGGCCGGAAGTAACAAGACACGGCGCAGGCCGCTATGCACCCGCTGTGCCAGCGACACAAAATCGCCCCGATAGCGTTCTTGTCGTCCAGACGCGCTTATTTCCATGGCCGAAGGATAGCATATCCCCGAAGAAGCCCGGAAATGACCGGAGACCGGGGGAGGGGCCGTGCCGCTCTTCTTGACACGCCATGTTTCTTACAGGCACATTAGGTGTACAAACGGCATGCGGCAGCGGATGGAGGTTGGATAGTGCCACAGAATACGGAAGCGTTCTTGAACATCGGCATCATTGGCGTCGGCCATTGGGGACCGAACGTGGCACGTAACATTGTCCAGCATCCCCGCACGACCCTGAAATGGGTTTGTGACCGGGATGAACAGGCGCTCAAACGCTTCCAGACCGCCCTGACGGGGGGGTATCAATGCACGGCCGACAGCCGCGAAGTCCTCGACGACCCCGCAACCAACGCCATCGTCATTACCACACCCTCCGCCACGCATTATGCGCTGGCCAAGGCCGCCCTGGAATCGGGAAAGCATGTCCTTTGCGAAAAACCGCTGACGCTCGATGTTGCGGAGGCGGAGACCCTGTGCGCACTGGCCGAAGCGGCCGGTCTCAAACTCATGGTCGGGCATACCTTTCTCTACAACAATTCCGTCCTGAAAATCAGGGAACTCATCGAAAACAACCAGGTGGGCGCGCTCTATTACCTTGTATCCACCCGCACCCATATGGGGCTGGTCCGCAATGATGTCAGCGTCATGTGGGATCTCGCACCGCACGATGTGGCCATGATGAATTTCCTCACAGGCACTCTTCCCGAGCGGGTATCCGCCGTGGGTGCACGCCCCCTGGCCCTCAAGTTCCCCGATGTCGCCTTCATCCATCTTTTCTACCCCAACGAACTTATTGGTGCCATTCAGGTGAGTTGGCTCGACAGCCACAAGGAACGCCTGCTGCGGGTCATCGGCGACAAGGGGCAAGCCATCTTCAATGACCTCGACACGCTGGAACCGGTGCGCCTATACCAGAAAAGTCTGAACATCGGAACCCGTGCGGCGACTGAGTTCGGGGAATACACCCTGCTCCTGCGGGATGGCGATATTATCAGCCCGAAGGTGCACACCAAGGAACCGCTCGGCCAGATGATCAACACCTTCGTTGAAATGGTGCTTAACGGTGCGCCCAGTCCCTCCAGCGGTCGTGCGGGTCTGGAGGTCACCCGCATTCTATGCGCAGCGCAGGAATCCATGGATCAAGGCGGCGCGCCCGTAACCATCGCATGGAGCCACCCATGAGTGACGAGGTCCGCATAGGCCCCTACTGCACGGTCGCCGACGATGTTCGCTTCGGCAATCGTGTCATCATTCACGGCCATGCCAATCTGTACGGCTGCGCGCTCGATGACGACTGCACCGTGGGCACCTTTGTCGAAATACAACGGGATGTGACGGTCGGCAAGCGAACCCGCATCCAGTCCCACACCTTCATTTGCTCCGGCGTTGTTATCGGGGACGATGTCTTCATCGGCCACAACGTGAGCTTCATCAATGATCGCCATCCGACCATCCCCAAGACCCTGGCGGGCACATGGCGTCAGGAAGGAATTCGAGTG
>CAIZGN010000504.1 GCA_903932505.1 Candidatus Hydrogenedentota bacterium | reverse complement strand
TGCTTGAGCTCATCGGGCGTACCTGCGGCGATGATCACGCCCCGGTAAATGAGCACCAGTTCATCGCAATACTCCGCCTCGTCCATGTAGTGCGTGGTCACAAAAACCGTGATTCCGGCCCCGGCCATTTCATAAATGAGATCCCAGAATTTGCGGCGACTGATGGGATCGACGCCCGAAGTCGGCTCGTCCAGAAAGACGATGGGCGGTTCGTGCAGAACGGCACAACCCAAGGCAAGCCGCTGTTTCCACCCGCCGGAGAGGGTCGCGGTCATGCGGCCCCGGTGTTCCGTAAGGCCCGCCATGCGCAAGACCCAGTCCTTGCGCGCTGGTTTCCGTTCCGAGGGAATCGCGTAGATACCACTGAAAAAATCGATGTTTTCCTCGACCGTCAAATCTTCATAGAGGGAAAAGCGCTGGCTCATGTAGCCAATCTGCGCCTTGATCCCCTCGCTTTGGGTGCGGATATCCATCCCGGCGACCTGCCCGGAACCGCCCGAAGGACTCAAGATACCGCAGAGCATCCGGATGGTGGTGGACTTACCCGCACCATTGGGCCCCAAGAATCCAAAGATGCGACCGCGCCCCACCTCGAAACTGATCCGGTTGACGGCCACGAAATCGCCAAAGCGTCGCTCGAGATTTTGAACCGAAACCGCCACATCGAGATTAGGACCCATCGCCGTCTCCCCCGTCCCCGCCCAAGAGCGAGACAAACACATCCTCCAGTTCAGGTTCGATCGTCCGTATCGAATCAAAGGTAAGCGGCACAGACCTCAAAACTTGCTGCGCCCGTTCCGGTTGCGGGGTGAGAATGTGAATTCGGTCGCCAAACATCCCCACCGAATCCCCCGGCAACAGGGGACGCACGATCCGCACCGCACCGCGCGGATCAGAGCAGCGCACTTCGAATAGGGTGCCTTGCAGCATTTCCTTGAGCGCATCGGGGCGACCGCAGGCAATCAAGCGGCCCTGATAGAGCATGGCAACCCGATTGAAACGCTCCGCCTCGTCCAGATAGGCGGTGGACACAAAAATCGTCACTTTATCCCGAAGGAGTCGGTAGAGAATCCGCCAGAAATCACGGCGCGACACCGGATCCACCCCGTTGGTCGGCTCGTCGAGCAGCAGTACCTTGGGCGTGTGAATAAGGGCGCAAGCCAGCCCCAGTTTCTGTTTCATCCCCCCCGAAAGATTGCCCGCCAACCGCCGTTTGAACGGCGCAAGATTACTGAACTCCAGCAATTGGTCGATGGTCGCCGCTTGGGTTCGGCGCGGCGTGCCATAGATGTCGGCGTAGAACTCGAGGTTTTCCATGACGGTGAGGTCGGGGTATAGGCCAAACCGCTGGCTCATGTAGCCGATTTCGCGCTTCACCGCCTCGGACTCGCGCACGATATCTTTGCCGGCCACTTGCGCAGTGCCTGAGGTGGGATCCATGATCGACGCCAGCAACCGCATCACCGTGGTCTTCCCCGCGCCGTCCGGCCCCACCAAACCGAAAAGCTCGCCCTCCTCCACGGAGAACGAAAGCCCATCCACGGCGGTGACCGCGCCAAAGCGCTTGGTGAGGTTTTCAGTGCGGATCATGTCCACGGGCCAGGCACCTGTCCTTGTTTTATTTCACCGCGATCACGGCGTCTGCGGGCATCCCAGGCTTGAGTTCCATCGACGGGTTCTCCACAGCGATCTTCACGCGATACACCAGCTTCACGCGTTCCTTTGCCGTCTGCACACTTTTTGGGGTGAACTCCGCTTCCGAGGAAATGAAGGTTATTTTCCCCGGATAAACCTTGCCGGGATAGGTATCGGTCGTCAATTGCACCGCTTGCCCCACCTTGACACGACCCAAATCCGCCTCGTCGATATAGGCCCGCAGATAGATTTTGGCCAGATCCCCCACCGTGACCACGGGGGTGCCCGGCGCGGCAAATTCGCCCGGCTCAAGATTCTTGGACAGCACCATGCCCGCGATCGGCGATTTCAGGATCGTGCTTTCCAGATGCACCTGTGCAAGACCCAGGGCGGCCTGCGCCTGCGCAAGACGCGCCCGACCTTGGGCGAGGGTTTCCGCGCGCGGCCCGGCCAACACCATCGCGTGACGCTCCTGCGCCTGTTTCAAGGCCGCCCGCGCCCGGTCAATCTGCTCAGGACGTGCGCCTTCCTTGATCAGGCCATAGCGCTCCTCCAGCGAGGCTAGCCGCTGGGTCGCAGCGTTGTACGCCGTTGCCGTGGCGTCGCGTTGCTTTTCCGGCACCGCTTTCTGGTCAAAAAGGCGCTGGATCCGTCCCTTTTCCTTTTCCAGCAGGCTCACTTCCACCTTCGCAGCCGCCAGCTCATCCCCCACCGCCTTAACTTCCTGCGAACGCGCCCCGGCCAGAACTTCGTCCAACTGAGCCTGCGCGGCCTGCACCATCGCCTCGGATTGCTTCACCTCCTCAGGACGCGCCCCGGCTTCCATCTCAGCCACAACGGCCGAGGCCAATTCGACATCGGCCTTGCGAAGGTCGATTTCCTTGAGGACTTCCGCCGAATCAAGTCGAGCCACCTCCTGCCCCACCTCCACCTTGTCGCCCTCTGTCACCAAGCGAGAATCGATCCGGCCGGGAATCTTGAAGGAAACTTCGGCGTCCACCACCTCAAAGTTGCCGGACAAGCGAACTTCAGTGTCCGGGCTAACGCTTTTGGACAGCAGGTCGGGACACCCCGCTAACGCGGCCGCCGCCAACACCACTGCGAACGCGGACAGTACTCTTAATTTTTTCATCGCTCCTCCTCGAAAGGTTGGCGTCAATACCGCCGAAAAATACTTGCCAGGCACGCTCGATATGCGCCTCCGCATCAAACGCGCCATCGCTCATAATCCACAACACCGCCGCCGGTTGGAACAAACCCAGAAACATGATCGACAGCGTCTCCGCCGCGATGTCCGCGCGTATCTCGCCACGCTCCTGAGCACCCCGGAACATTTGCGCCACCTGCGCAAGGTAGTCCTGGAGAATCTGGTACGCTTTGGCCTTGTATCCCGCGTTTTCGATCTGCACCGAATCCGAAAACAAGACCCGGGGTATCCCCTGAAATCTCTGGATGAGCCGCGCATGGCGGCCAAGCAGGGAACGCAACTGCGCCAGCGGTGCGGATTCCGCCGACCGCGCTTCCGCCACAATCCCCTGCAAACGCCGTCCCAGCCAATCCAGCACCGCATCAAGCACCGCGTCTTTCCCCGAAAAATGGCGGTACAACGCCGACGGCACAACGCCCACCGCCCGCGCGATGGATTCCATGCGGACGCCCTTCAAGCCCTGCGCATGAATAATATGCACCGCCGCTTCCGCGATTTGCTCGCGGCGGGTTTCAGTGCTTAGCCGGGCTGCGCTCATGGCATGGAACTCCGATGTGAATGTCTATTCACATAGTAGCATAACCGGCCATGAACAAGAAACAACCTGATAGGGCCAAACCAAGTATCCGCAGTGCGAAATGTGGATGTGGCGTCCTGCCAGGGGAAAGGGAGCCATTTTCCTCCCCTGCCGCCTTCAAAGGTGGAGTTTACCGACTGTACCATAGTGGTATCGCCCCCCTTGGAGCTCGAATGCATTCTTCAATCAGGTCCGGGAAGGCCGGTTCGAAGTAGCCGTTTCTCCGCTGGTAGAGGATGAACTGAAGCGCGCGCCGGATTCGGTGAATCGGCTTTTCGAGAAACTAGTGCCGTTTGTGGTTCGCATGCCTATCGAGGAAAGGGCTTATGACCTTCAACGGGCTTATCTGGAGTCCCATGTGGTCGGCCCCAAGTGGGAGATAGATGCGCTGCATGTGGCGGTGGCCACCGTAGATGGCTGCCGCGCTATCGTCAGTTGGAATTTCAAGCACATTGTCAACTTCAGGCGTATTTTGTTGTACAATGAAGTCAACCGGAAGCAGGGTTACGATCCAATTGCGATTCATTCGCCTCTGGAGGTGGTTTTCGATGAACAAGACGAAGAAGAGTTTTGACTGCGTGGAAATGATGCATGAGGGTGCCTTGCGCATCTATGAAGAAACGAAAGACATGACCGAAGAGCAAGAACTGGCCTATTGGCGGCTACGCAATGAAGAGTCCCGCAAGAAATATCCTCAAATGCGCGAACTGGAACCCGCGAACTCCACCCCAAAATGAAACATATCGATCATGTCCTTCACCCTCGTCTCCAAACTCCATTTGGTATCGAGGCGCAAATTGCCAGAGGATTCCATCGCGGAGACGCGGAGAAGGCCGGATGATTGCGGTTCTCCCTCTTTGAGTTCCTTGCGTTCTTTGGGGTTGGTATTACCGCAGTCTCCATCCACAGCTTGCAGGCAGCAGTTCCAAGGTCTATGCTATAGACAAACGAAAAGGAGGGTGAAACATGCGAATTGGTGTACCCAAAGAGATCAAGGTCGATGAGAACCGGATAGGGCTGGCACCCTCCGGGGCGGCCGCATTTGTACAACACGGACACACAGTCATCGTCGAGTCCGGGGCCGGACTGGGCAGTGGAATTCCCGATGAAGCGTATGCAAAAGCGGGCGCGGTCCTCATGGCGTCTGCCGAGGCCATCTGGGGCGAGGCGGATCTGATCATGAAGGTCAAGGAACCCCTCGGTCCCGAATTGGGATGGATGCGCCCCGGACAGATTGTCTATACCTACCTGCACCTCGCCTCCAACCGGAACCTCACGGACACGCTGCTGCAGAACAAGGTCACCGGTGTGGCGTATGAAACCATTCAACTGGCGGATGGTTCCCTGCCCCTGCTTTTTCCCATGAGCGAGGTGGCCGGCCGATTGTCCGTTCAGGCCGGGGCACGCTGCCTCGAGGTGAGTTGCGGCGGGCGCGGTATTCTGCTGAGCGGCGTTTCCGGCGTAAAACCGGCCAACGTGGTCATCCTCGGAGCCGGTACCGCAGGCGCGAACGCATGCTATGTGGCCGTCGGCATGGGCGCGCACGTCTCCGTGCTCGACATCAACCCCGGGCGATTGCGCTACCTGCACGATATTCACGGCGGGCATCTCACCACCGTGATGGCGAATACCGCCAACATCTGGGAAGAGGTTGCCCAAGCCGACCTGGTCATCGGGGCGGTGCTACAGCCCGGTGCCCTGGCACCACGCCTAATCCCCCGCGACCTCGTCAAACAAATGCGGCCCGGTGCTGCCATCGTCGATGTGGCCATCGATCAGGGTGGCTGCTGCGAAACTTCACGCCCCACGACCCACCGCGACCCCATCTTTGAGGTAGACGGCGTGATCCACTACGCGGTGGCCAACATGCCCGGGGCCGTGCCGCGCACGTCCACCCATGCCCTCACGAACGTGACACTGAGCTACGGCTTGGCGCTGGCGGACAAGGGAATCGAAGGGGCGGCTGCCCACGACCCCGCCCTGCGGCGCGGCGTGAACACCTATGCCGGACGCCTGACCTGCCCGGCCGTGGCGGAGGCCTTCGGGCTGGAATGCGCCGGATGGGCGACGGACTGAAGGCCTGATAAATGTGGAGCGTACAGGCGGGGCGATTGAGCCCCGCCCCGGTTAACGTCGGATCAAGCAATTCCGCGCACGGCGTTTCAGCGGCATCATGAAATCCCCCTCCTCGTTGCAATTCCAGCATCACTATCAGCCCACGTTCCGGGACTGAAATCTTCCATCCCGGGCCGATCCACGGGTTAATTGATAGTCTTGCAAAGGGGAATGATAGCTGTGCCCATTGCTAAAGGCTGATCGCAAGGCATATATTCTTCCCATCGGTTTTCTTCTGCGCATTTAGATCAAGAATAGGTGTCCCGATGACAAAAAAAACTGGAAGTCCGGCGATGGGGATGCTTCTCCTGCTGTTGGCAGCAAGCGCCTTTTCTGCGGTTCCCGTAGAATCCTGGGTTTCAACGCAAGACGGGCGGCAGCTCTTGTCGCCGCAAGCCGCACTGAACTTCAAGCCAAGCAGCGGCACTACACCTGCCGATATCCCCATCGACGAATCGAAAACCTATCAGCGCATCTTGGGCCTGGGTTCCTCGTTCGAGCATTCAACATGCTTTAACTTGTCGCGACTGGAACCGGGTGCGCGTGCCGAGGCCGTAGAAAAGCTGGTATCGCCTTCGACGGGGATCGGCATGAATCTCATGCGGGTTTGCATTGGTACGCCTGATTTCACAGGCGAGCCGTGGTATACCTACGATGATATGCCCGCAGGCGAAAAGGATGAAGCGCTTGCGCATTTCTCCATCGAAAAGGATCGGGCCTATATTCTGCCCCTATTGAAACTTGCGCTGGAAAAGAACCCGGAACTGCTGTTTTTTGCCTCGCCGTGGAGTCCGCCCGGATGGATGAAGACCTGCGATGACATGATTGGCGGTCACATGGATCCGAAATACTACGCCGTTTACGCGGCGTATTTCGTGAAGTTTGTCGAGGCCTACCGTGCCGAAGACATTCCCATTTACGCCGTCACCGTGCAAAACGAGCCGGGCGTGAACAAACGTGACGATGAGCGTAGCTGGTGGTATCCGTCCTGCCAGTGGTCCATTATTGAAGACGAAGACACATGGGGACCGGTGCCATACGACGTGATGGGGCACAATGAGCGCGATTTCATTCGTGATCACCTGGGGCCTTCCTTCGCAAAAAACGAGCTGCGCACAAAGATTTGGTGCTATGACCACAACTTCAGCAACCTCTGGTATCCACGCGCGATTCTTAGCGATCCGAAAGCCGCATCGTATGTGGAAGGGGTGGCTTTTCACCCTTATGCGGGGCCGTCTTCCGCGATGACCGCACTGCATGCAGAATTTCCGGATAAAGACCTCCATATGACCGAAGGATCGGTTTACGGGGTGCGGGGTGCCACTAAAATCATTGAACACTTGCGCAACTGGGCCTGCTCGTACAACGCCTGGGTCACCATGCTCGACACCAACGGCAAACCCAATAATGGCCCGTTTGAGGCCACCCGAACCATGGTCACCATCGACCCCAAGGAGCCTAAACTCGAGTGGCATTTCGATTATTACATGTGCGGCCAATTCATGAAATTCATTCAGCGTGGCGCCATCCGGGTTGATTCCGGAGATCAAGGAAAGGACTTCGCCCACATCGCATTCAAGAATCCCGACGGCACTGTGGTGGTCGTCATTGCCAATCGCTCGGATGCCGGGCGAAATGCGGTCTTGTCATGGCAGAATCAGCGACTGAAAGTGAAGCTCCCCTCGCAATCCGTCGCAACATACCGATGGCGCGCGAACTGATGCCCCGGGAACACCATGCAGGCTCAGTTTATTGGAGAACAACTATGACGTGTGTGGCCACGCTTTGGTTGGTGTTGCCTGACACGCTTTCCTGAAAAAGCCACATGCCCACATGGCGGGTACCGGACAAGACAGGAACCCCAGAGAGGAAAAAGTTCCAATGTACATAGCCCCTGAAATCATTTCCGGGAAAGGAACGTCACGGCGGCTTCGCGACCTGCCCGGCCGTGTACTGGTCACCACCATGGAAATCCCTTGGCGGCTGTTTCAGGCGCAATGTGACTGGACTCCACATCACGTTCACTTTGTGACGGACATGGCCCAATCCACCCTCGACCACATTAACGAGCAATTGCCCGCATGTGATGTCGTGGTCGGAATCGGTGGCGGCTCGAGTTGTGATACGGCCAAATACCTCGCATGGAAAAGGGATTGCCGCATGGTGCTCGTGCCAACCATTGTGTCCGTGGACGCGCCACTAACGAACATGATAGGGGTTCGCGTGGATGCCACGGTGCGGTATGTGGGTGATATTTTTCCCCGCGAGCTGGTGATCGATTACGACCTCATTCAGCAAGCTCCCCCCGAACTCAATCGCGCGGGCGCCAGCGACATCGCCAGCATTCACACCGCGCTGCATGATTGGTCCCTGGCGCATGAACGGACCGGCGAACCGTGGGATGAAAAAATCGCGCAGGAGGCCCGGGAATGCCTGAATGAACTCGACCGAAACGCCGAAGAGGTTTTTCAGGTCACCCCGAAAGGAATTGACACCATCGTTGACCTTTACCGGCGCGAGGTCGAATTTTGCACCCGTATCGGGACAAGCCGCCCCGAGGAAGGCGCGGAGCACCTCGTCGCCTATCATGTCGAACACTTGACGCGACGCCATTTTTTACATGGCGATCTAGTGGGCCTGGGCATCTTTCTCATGTCCCGTCTGCAGCAAAACGACCATTGGTGGGCCGTCAACCTGATACGGCGATGTGGGCTGCGCTACACCGCACCCGAGGCATCCCCCGAAGAAATTCGTGCCGCGCTACTGGGACTGCGTGCGTTCAAAAACAATGCGGACCTGTTTTTCAGCGTGGTAGACACAGAAGAGATCACAGAGCCCTTTGTGGACGACGCATTGTCCGCACTTTATGGTTCTTGAAAAAAAGCGCCGATTGCCGTGCCGCACAACCGCCTGAAAGGATATGTATGAAGACCCTGGCTGTTGGGATTGTTGCCTCGTTGTGTTTCGCCTGGTCGGCTTCAGGAAAACCCGAAGCCGGTACTCGTTGGCTCTTGGCACAGGACGGAGGCATTGAATGGGGAACGGCGGACGGCGACGCGCTTGCCCCGCATATGGATCACATCGAAATGAGCGGACGGCAGGTATCGCTAATTCTGGCTTACGGTGTGGATGAGTCCGGGGCTCTTCAGTTGAACCGACATCTGGTGTGGCCCATGCTCCGTACTATCCCCAACGACACGCACGCAAGCCTGCAACAGGATTTCCCCCAAGACGCCTCCGTATCCGTGCTGTCGAGCAGTGGGGCCAAAATCGCCGAACACCCCGTCCAATTTCATTTACGGGGTTTATTGACCGTGATCAGTCGCACCCCAAACAACCTTGAGATTGTGCGCACCATACTCCCCTGCACCGACAAACCGGCCGCAGTCGAAAACTGCGTGATCCGCAATATCGGCGGGACGCCTTGCACGATACTGCTCACCCAGAAGCCCGCTGAAATACATACCGACCCGGCGAAAGGCGTCTATGGCGAATATGTGCTCAACGCCCTCTATCAGGGTCCCGAGAAGGCGGAGTTGCCACCGGGTGATTCTGTGTCATGCAGCGTTGTGTATTCGGGCCGAAAAACAGCAGATCCGCCGCTCGCACTCAATCCCGCAGATGAGATGGAAATGCGCAATGCATATGTAAACGGCCTTTGGAGTGCCCTGGTTTTCGAGTGTCCCGACCCGGTGTTGAGCCGGGCCTTCGACTTCGCCAAAATCCGCGCCGCAGAGAGCATCTTCGCCACCAAGGGTGGACTCATGCACGGGCCGGGTGGCGGAGCCTATTACGCCGCCATATGGGCGAACGACCAGGCCGAATATTCCGGCCCCTTCTTCCCCTTTCTGGGTGACGAAGGCGGCAATGAAGCCGCGCTAAACGCCTATCGACACTTCGCACGATTCATGAATCCCGAATACAAACCCATCCCCAGTTCCATTATCGCCGAGGGCACCGACATCTGGAACGGGGCCGGGGATCGGGGGGATGCCGCAATGATCGCCTACGGTGCGGCCCGCTTCGCGATGGCGCGAGGGGATCGAGCGATGGCCAAGGAACTTTGGCCACTCATCACCTGGTGTTTGGAGTACTGCCAGCGCCACACCAATAGAGATGGGGTGGTGGAGTCGGACTGCGACGAGCTGGAGCGGCGTTTTCCCGCAGGCAAGGCCAACCTGTGCACAGCATCCCTCAACTACGATGCGCTGCGGTCGGCGGTGTGGCTTGGCCGAGATTTGGGCGAACCCGAGCAGGAACTCGCCAACTACACCCAACGTGCCGAAGCACTTCGCCGGGCCATCGAAAAGCACTTTGGCGAGAAGATGGACGGATTTGAAACGTATCGGTACTACAAGGGTAATCGCGACCTGCGCGCTTGGATCTGCATTCCGCTGACCATGGGTATTTTCGACCGTCGCGATGGCACCATTGCGGCCCTGTTCTCTCCCCGTTTGTGGACCGAAGACGGTTTGGCCACCCAGTCGGGCGAGAAGACCTTCTGGGACCGTGCGACACTCTATGGGATGCGCGGCGCGTTCTGCGCCGCAGACACGGAGCGGGCTCAAGCGTATTTTCAGGCCTACTCCAGCCGCCGACTCTTGGGAGACCACGTGCCCTATCCCGTAGAGGCTTGGCCCGAAGGCAACCAACGCCACCTTTCGGCAGAAAGCGCCCTATACTGCCGCGTTGTGACCGAAGGTCTCTTTGGCATCCGCCCCACCGGCCTGCGCACCTTCGAATGCCTGCCACGCCTCCCCCGGTCGTGGGACGCCATTGCGCTGAAAAACATTCGGGCTTTTGGACGCTCTTTTGACCTCAAAGTGAATAGAACCGCTGAAAAAGTCCAGCTCACTGTAACCTTTGAAAATAAAGATCTGCTCTGCACCCCCCTTGATGCTAACCAGGCGGTCGAGATACGGATACCAGAATAAGCCGGATAAAATGGGCCGCAAATGCCCGAATTTCGACTTGAAATGTCTGCCCCAATAATCACCCTCCGCGACCAACGCTTGCGGTTTATGCTTGCGCATGGTATTCTCCCTCCCTGAGGTTACCGTGTAGGGTGGAGCATCGCTCGTGGAAATAAAGTTCCCCACCCGACAACACGCTCGGCAGAAGGAAACATGGGTTTAGATCAGATACGACGCGATATCATGCACCTCGCGGGCCATCTCGCGCATCGCTCCGCGCTGTCTAGTGAGGAACGCCTTGCCGCCGAGTTCATTGAGAAGCGCTTTCAAGAATATACCCCCCATGTGGCACTCGATGACTTCGAAAACACCGACAATTTTCACTACCTTTTCGCGTCGTATTACTCCGAATTCTTGCTGATATCCATTTTGGCGTTATGGTGGCCGGTATTCGCGGTCTGCTATGGACTCGCCGTTCTGCTCATGTATCTGGCTGAGTTCATGGGACATCACCTCTGTTCGAGACTGATGCCGCAGTACGACTCCCAGAATGT
>CAIZGN010000503.1 GCA_903932505.1 Candidatus Hydrogenedentota bacterium | reverse complement strand
TGCCTGTAAGTGAGCCACGAAAAAGGTCGTAGCTGGCGCGGGCAATGGGGTCGTCCCCCCGCATAAATCCGTACCACCACACTGGAATCATCCAGGTTGCGTCACCATAGTTCTTTATGGGCGCAGCACCCGGACCACCGGTCATGACTTTATTTCCTTCGAAATCCGCCGTGGGTAGGAGTATTCTATCCGTGTATTTCGCCCAATCGGGTTCCGCCACCCCGCGGCGGAGCGATTCCTTCACCCCGAAGATGGCAGCGGATTGCTGGACGACGTTGGGCATATGTTTGTCCACATAGGCATTGAATTCAGGCCGCCATTGAAGGTCTTCGAGCGCTACCTGAGTAGTTTCCTTGAGGACACGCTTTGCGAGTTCGTCATACCGGGGGTCTTTCGACCAATCGAGGTAGGCAAGCGCCATGACGGTCGCATTGGCTCCTGCGAAGTTGCCATAGGCGTTTACACCCTCTACCTCCTCGGGGGGAACTAGGATAGTTCCATCGTAGCCCATGACGGTGCCGAATTTTGCGCCTCCATTGTATTTGACGGAGACTTTGTGCAGCGTAAGTCCCTCTTTGGCATATTGTTCTGCTCTGGGGAGGCTGCGCTTAACCCATTCCACCACGCGGCGGGATTCGTCAAAATGGTTGGTATATACGAGAGCCATCTGGCTTAGAACCAAGTCATATTCCGGGCAGATGGCTCCGGCAAAGCTCTCTATACTAGTGCTGTTGCAGCCTGGGGGGATGTCCGTATTTCCGAAATAGACGCCATGGTAATACATGGACCGGGCGTACCAAGTGGCGAGGGGGCGATCCGGCAGACTGACCGTGGAGCATCCGTAGAATGCGGCCCACCAATCCAACGTGGATTTTCTCTGTGCATCGTAACCCTTCTTGCGTGCCTGTTCCGCCTTATCCCAAGCCGCAGCAACGGGGTCGAGACTCTCATACGAAGACCCCGGGGCAATATAGAATGTGATGGTCGCCCCGGGCTTGGAGGCTCCCAGAAGAAACGCTTGCGCGTCGATGAGGGGTTCGGAGGTTTCCACGGCTACGGCCAACGTGGCGATACAGGATTTTGGACGCTTGGCTACGGCGACGATTCCGTTGGACTGTTCAACGGCTGTTCCAGACCATTTTTCGTGTTCTTTTTTATATATTCCCGTGTTGAGGTAAATGCGAACCCATTGGTTGGTATCCACGCGCATCCGGAACGGAAGCGTGGCTTCGGGTGAATCCGTCACGCGCATCACCAACACGCCTTCTGGGGTGATGAACATCTCCCGCCGGGTATGGAATGCGTTTTTTCCGATTTGATACAGGCCGGCTCCGGTGAGATCTGCCCGGAGATCCAGATCTACGGTAAGAAGCGCATCCGCAATGTCCAGATTTTGACGAAACGAGGCGACTTGTCCGGGTTCAAGGTTATTGCCATATCCGCCTGTAAGGTCGAAAGGAAGATGCCTGTGCGCTTCTTCATCCCACCAGTATTGATACGCCAGATAAGGTTGGTGCTCAAGGTAACCGTTTGGATGTACCCGGCTGGCTCCTGGCTTTGTAAATCCGTACGGGCCAACCCGCATGGTTGTACCGCCCAGTCCTAGGCACAGGTACTGGTATTGGGGGTTGTAAAAAGACTCCAGCCCTTCCTTTACGAAGGTGCTCTGATGCACTGTCTCATCCCAAGAGAGAAGGTCGGGCTCAGCTACCGCTGCAATGGGGTGCAAGAGAAATCCCGCGAGTGTGAACAGGCCAAATCTCAGGATTGAATGGGAGGGGAAAGGCATCGGTAATTCCTTGTGGTCGTGCCCCTAAGGCATGAGGGGTTTTATTTTAGTACCCAATCGTTCGTGTAGCTGTGATGAGCGTACTCTGGATCGGCCACGTCCCATGGGAATCGGGTCTGTTGAATATCTTCGAGGCCGTGGTAGTCTGGAAGGCTCGCCAGTGTAAAGAACGCGCGCAGCGGGTCTTGTCCCCGTTCAAGCTTGATGGCGATGTGATTCCACCCGCAGGGAAGCTCCATATCGTTGCTATTGATATGATCGATTAGCCTGTGGCCGTTTTCATCGGTATACCATTCCAAGTCGGGATCCGTGTCTCCCCACAGTGCTGGACGGCACGGAACGATTTTTTTGGTTCGGTTTTTCTCGATCCCGTTGACCCATAACTTCATGCGGTGGGAGTTGGCAACGCACAGGCGAACCGGACGGGTTTTGGAGTTCCATAGGTAGTGCTGGAGGTAGATGACGCCTGAGGTTTGATTGAAGAAAGGTTCAATGTCCAGTTCATTGCCACACCAGTCAGCCACGGAATCGAATTCGGTACATCCCGTTGTTCTCATGACAGGGGCGGGGCTGTCAATGGTCTGTCCGGGAATTAGTTTTGAAACCAACCATCGTTTGGCCCCGATCATGGGGATCGGAATGGCTTCATTGGACGGATGTTTCTCAATGTCGAGGTAGAACCACGCCCGGTTGACGTTGAAAATTTTCGACGGATCTTCTGCCGTGAATGAGTTGAGGGGGAGGGCAATCTTGCTGTGACCCGGGATGGAGAAAGGCTGTGCTTCTGGCAAATCGCAGGCAAATCCGTCGGGTACTTGAATCCGCAGGATGCCAGCCAACGGTTGAGTTCCACGATTTTTCAGGGAAATCTCGACCTTTAGTGGTCTGGACATTGAGACACCGGGCATTTCCGGGAAACGAACCCCAACCTCGACGGCACTCAGCGTGTGCACGACCGTATCGCATGAGCGATTCAGGATATCTTGAATGGCGTGTTTGTCCATCAGAGCAACCGGGTCGACGGCACTTGTTGTGGAACACCCCGCCAAGAGACGGATACGAGGGTAGTGCTTGGCAAGCAACTGCCGACCGATGGCGACAACCCTGTCTGTCAAATCGTCTGTGGTATCAGGGGTATTCAAGTCAACGATTCCCGGGGCCGGAGTGATGGCGATGGTTTTGCCGAGGGGCTCTACCCATTTTGCGGGAAGGGCACCGGCTCCATTAATAATGCCTAGAATAGCCCCAAGTGTGGCCGCTGTGCAATCCGTATCATAGCCACAATTCACGGCTTTGCACAGTGCGTCACCAAAGTCCTGCCCGTAAAGCCATCCGATGGTTAGGAAGCCGAGGTTTACAGGCGAGTATTGGGCATTAAAATGGTATGCGAAATCCAAGACAGCGTTTCGCGCGCCGAGCCAGTTCATCCCCTGACGGTGCACTTCCCGAGCCTTGCGTATGGTTTGAGCAGTCTTGCAGTCCACGGGGATTGCCGAAAGCCCGATATCCAGCAAGGTATCCCGGTCAGCAACCACGAAAGCTGCGGATTCCAGAGCCGCGTTGAATATTTCACCGTAGACGGACTCACCGCCGGCATGGTCACATACCGCATCGTGCCATGCATAGTGTGCGGCAACGTCTGGAAGTCCGGGGGCGATACAGGCCCAAATCTCCGATCTAATCGGGGAGCCCATACAGTCCAGAAAGGGGTTATTGAAACAGCCGGTTATCGGCGGGCAAAGCCCCATTCGCAAGTTTTGTTTCAGGTATCCATACTCGTCAAAATTATACCCGACATGATTCAGCCAATATTCCGCCAAATCCCGGCATGTAATGCTCAGACCCCGCTCTTCAAGAGCCATCAGCCATACGATTTGGAGTTCCAAGTCATCGTTGGGTACGCCGCCCTCCTGAACTTTCGTATAGAACGACACATTGAAGGGCTCACGATACCCGTAGGCTTTTTCGAAGGGAGTGCCCAAGGTTCCGCCGGCGTTCTTGCCCAGCCAGCATCCCATAACCTTGTCCCGGTAAACCGTCTCATTGAGTTCAATCAATCCCACAACACCACTCCATATCATATCCGGCGAGCGTTCCCATTCCCGTGAGGTGGGTAGTGACCGCTCAAAGTGTGCTCTGCCCGTTGGTTTGTCAAGAGTCCCCCGCCTGAGTCAGTACTCAGGCGGAGGCTCCATATACCACTGCAAATTCATCGCCCGACGAGAAATCAGCCCTGCCCGCCCCAAGTGGCCATGTTGTAGGCGGTCTGGCCTGCCATGAGTGGCGCGGAGACATCACCCTTGGGGAGCCACTTGCTTGGGTATTTCCCAAATTCGACGTGTCCATCCATAAACAGCAGATTCGCACCACCCGGAAGATGATTGAAACCCAGGGCCTCATTGTATCCGGCACCACCCCAAAAACGGGACGCACCCCACGTGTCAAACATTACCAAAATTTCGCTCTGGGCCGTTGCGGATGAGGCCGGGTTGTTGATGTCGGTAATAAAGAAGCGCTCAACACCTTCTTTCAAACGGGGGACGGATTCCGGCCAAGGCTGTTGATTTTCATCCGTGTAGCCAGTCATTCCGCCCCACATGTACGTGTTAATGTCGCTTGAGGTAATGTCTCGATCGGGGTCGTTGTAGCGAGTCAGAGACCACGAGGAAGGACATCCTGCGTTTGCTAAATCAGATTCTCCGACGGTCTCTGCCACGCCTGACTGCCACAGTACGCCCGATTGGGTGACCCCCACAAGGACAATTTGAGTAGCGGTGCTGACGGCGTACGGAACGTAGATATATGAAGAGGGATGCGCGAGTAGACCGCCGGTGCAGGCTTTGGATCCGGGAAGCCCCTGCTTCACCGATGCTACGGAATTCGCCAAGTCGGTCGGAAATGTAATGCCATCGAGATTGTTGTCCCCATTAGCGTGCCCGTCGGATGGGCACACCGCAATTTTCGGGTCTGTCCAGTATTCAGGATACAAGGCGTTGCCAGGCAATCCCAGCAACCAGCCGAGTCCGTTGATACGCCAATCCTGTGGCCCGGGGAATTTTCCGCCCGACGCCTCGTTGGCGTACATCTTGAAAATCAGACCAAATTGTTTCAGATTGTTTGCGCACGAAGAGCGCCGGGCCGACTCCCTGGCCCTCGCCAAGGCGGGCAACAGCACCGCGGCAAGAATCCCGATGATCGCAATCACCACCAGCAATTCAATAAGCGTAAAGCCCTTTCTTTGGATACTCATTTCCTGAACTCCTTTCTTTCCTGCTTTGAGACCTACTGCAAACGTTTATTTTCATTCATCACAATACGCCTTTTGAGCGGCTAGCACGATCACCTCGCGGTGATGAACCGCATTCTGAAATTGAGTTTACCCCAGAACCAGAAAATTTACGCGCAAGATTTCACCAAGTTTCAGGACAATATCACCGGAAAATCGTTCGGTGCAAGCGTGATTTGTTGAATGTTTTTTCATATGTGTCATTCCGATAGCCTGTTTCAGGATTACTAAATCCATACTTTCTCACCGACAACGAGGGGCGGGGGACTCCCGAAATAACGGTTACCCGAAACCCGAGGATGCTGGATAGTACTCCCCCTTGTGGCTTACCCATCGTTCAACAACACATGCTACGCGGTTGCTACCTCCGCCCGAATGTCTTGCGAAAAAGACTTTGATGCCCCACGGCAATCTCGGCCTCAACAGAGTTCTTCACCCCACTGTTATCGCTAAATATTGACGTAAACAAGCGATCCCGCTCTGACTGCGTCACTTGCTCAAACCTTATCGAGCAACACTTCTGGGAGCCTTTTTCAGTTTCTACGACCACACGACCGACAAGGCGTTCACCTGTCCCCTTGATTGTTGCACGAGCGTTCTGCCCTTTCGCAATGCGGGAATCTAAGGGGGAAACGCTCCTTGATAAATCCATCGACAATTGAGTCAGGTCGTAAATTAACGCAAGGTTTTTCCCCTTTGATATGGCATCACCCTGACCGCTCTCTGTCGGTACGAAAAAAAAACCGTCACTCGGGGATGTGAGCGTTTCTACTTGGTCTTTGCCCGTTGGCAAAACAGCAAGCGCGTGCCTCGCCGCCTCAAGAGAGGCCGAAGAATCAGCACCAGAGCCGATCTCCAAAGCAGCCACTGCGGTTTCAAGCAACCGTCGAGCATGTATTCGCTGCTGGCTAGCCTGGTCGGCGACCACTCGAAGCACGGGCTGACCTTGTTTGACGCTATCACCAGATTTTACAATGTATTCAAAGAGAAGCACCTCCGTATCGGCTTTCATTGCTACGCTGGAGGGCTGGATTTCCCCCTGTACGCGCGCCAGGACTTCGGTATCGACAAACACGGTGTAAAGCACCCCTAGACCAACGATAGCGGACAACGTGTAACCGAGTATTTCGGAAATGACAACAAAACGCCTCGAGAACCATTTTTGCAGCCGTCGTGTAAGCAAGAGTAACTCTCCTTGATTTCGCCACATACTCCAACAATTCCCTGTGGGGGTTCAGCAACCCTATGGTACCTTGATAGGGACATCTTCAACCACTATTTTCTCACCAGTTTTCAGGACGTTAGTCACAAATTGTAAAGCCAGAGCCTCTCCTGACCACCAACCAGCCGTTTGAAAACGAAACCGAGGTGCTCGACAACGAGAGCCTCAATGGCACGCTGCTGGAAGGCCGCACCCATCGGGTTCATATCATCGCGGACAACGGAGAGAGCGCCCGGCCCAAGCGAGCAAAGAAACGGCGCAAGAAAGAATATTCGGAATTTCCATAAATTCCCTTCTCTCACTAAAGGGAGAATGGAGGCAAACAAAGCCTTACGCAAATCCCCGGGAAATCGCCCTGACAACTTACACAGTGAACCTTGTGGATGCTGCACTATTTGAACGTCACTGATGTATTTCTAGACCTCCGCAGAAATTTTGTAACGGTTT
>CAIZGN010000502.1 GCA_903932505.1 Candidatus Hydrogenedentota bacterium | reverse complement strand
GTCCTGGACGCTTTGCTCCTTTTCGGGGGTGCGCAAAAAACAGATTCCCGAAATTTTGCGGAATGAGTATGCGGACAAGCGGGAACTGCCTGAGGTGCGGGCGCGTTTCGAACGATACCGCGCGTACCGCCCCAGCGTGTCAAAGCAATGCCTGAGCGAATACTACCGTGAAAGAGGCGTCAAACTGGATTTTGAGGGTGTTATGGCGCAGTCCAAGGGGCCGCATCCGGATGTTCACGCCCGACGCTAAGCGCATTGCCGCCTAAAGTCCGAGTTGATCCATGGCGGCGTTATTCTTGGCGTCCTGCCCCTGCCCCAGTCCGCTGGCCGACTCGCGCATTCGGGAACCTGCTGAACTTGTGCCGGATTGATTCATCTGGTTCAACTGGTTTTGCACGCTCATCCCTGTCATTACCTCACCCATCGGCCCGGCCCCGCCGCCACCGCCTACGGATGCGGTTGTGGAGGCAGGTTGGGGGGCTTGCTGCTCGCGGGGATGGGCCACATAACCGTTCTGGTCGTTGTAGACAAAGGCCTCCCCCGCGTCCGTTCTTGGCAACTTCGTGAGATAGTTGGGGTAGAGGGCATCAAGTGTGGGGGGATAATATCCGGTGGCCGTGCCATAGCTGTTGATGGCGGTGCGGATACTCTCCATCATTTGCAGATCCGTTGGAGAAATGCTGCCACGCGAAGCTGAGGGCGCGTCTGTGAGCTTACCTGTGCTTGCGTCATAGCCATAGTCACTACCGTCGGCTTTCTTGGGCAGCGCGGGTATAAAATCGGGCACCAGCGCCTCAAGTGAAGGTGGATTTCCCCCCTTGTCTGCAATATAGGTTTGGATGGCACGCTCCAGATTGATGCGGCCGGTGGTACCGGCTGCGTTCTTGACCTGATTCTGCATCGCCGACATTTGCTGGGCCTGTAACTCCCCTTGAATGGCGGTGGTCGTCAGTAACTCCACGCCACACCCGGCCATAAGCATTATCACCGCAAGCAGCACGGATACACGCAATGTTCGCCTTATCATGGGTTCAGTCTCCATTTGTTTTCCTGTACCCATTATAGGCCATTGCAGCGAAATCGACAAGGTTTATTCACGATGAAGCTATTGCGGCTATTCCTGAAAAACAGGGCAATAGCGCTGAAGTGTGTTTTTGGGCGACATACCAAAGATGGAATCAGCTGCCGAGATACGCCTCGATGGATTGGCGGATGGTTTTGAAGATCCATGCGCGTTTGGTGGGGTCGGTTTCCAGAAGGGTCATGCGGAATCCGGGATGGCTACACTGGAAGCCTGTGAGCGGAACGACGACGATGCCGGTGGCACCCATGAGGTAATAGACGAAGCGTTTGTCGGGTGTGACGTTCTTTACAAGCTCTTCGATCCTTGTGCGAACGGCCGGGTTTTCGATGGGGAGGGTCTGGTGGGTGTTCAAGACCCCGTCTTCGAACATGACGGTGAAGTAGAAGGCACCGCCGGGCTTGTTTACGACGACGCCGGGGCAGCCTTCAAAGGCTTGCATGGCCTCATCGGCACGCTGGCAGAAGGTGCTTGAGCGCCGGGCCAGATGGTCGATATAGCGCGGGTCGCCAAAAATTCGGGGAATCGACATTTGTGGCAGGGTGGTGGAGCAGACCTCGAGGCGTTTGGCGGCCAGGAGACTTTCGGCGTAGGCTGCGAATTCGGCGTCTTTGTGCTTGTTGAAGATCTCGAGCCATCCGCAGCGCGCGCCGGGCCAAGGGTATTCTTTGCTGATGCCGCGCATGGCGATACCGGGGACATCCTCGATCCATTGGCTCATGTGCAGATGGGGATATCCTTCGTACACGATGTGGACGTAAATTTCATCGGCAATGATGAAGAGGTCGTATTCCCGGGCGATTTGGACGATTTCCTGAAGCAGTTCGAGGGAATACACCGCACCCGTGGGATTGTCCGGGCTGAGCAGAAGAATACCCGCGATGGCGTCGTTGTATTTGACGCGTTTGCGGATATCGACAGGGTCAGGCATCCAACCGTTGCGGGGATCGAGCGGATAGGTGACGTGGTTGTAGCCGGAGTGGGCCCCTTCGGCGGAGGAATGGGTGCTGTAGGCGGGGGATGGTCCGAGTACCCGTGCCTCGCGGCGCAATCCACCGTAGACCCGCGCCACGGCGTCGCCCAGACCGTTAAAAAACAGGAGGTCGTCCGGTGTAATGGGTGCGGTGTGTGTGCGGCGGTTGATTTCGCTGGCGAGGTATTCGCGGGTTGAAATCACGCCTGCAGTATCGCAATACCCGTAGCTCAGCGGGTCTTCAAGCAGTTCCATGAGGATGTCGCGGATCCACGGGGCAATGGTCTCCCCCTTCTGAATCGGATCGCCGATATTTTCCCATGTGATTTCCTGGCCGAGGTCGCGGATGGTACGGGCAACGCCGACAATTTCCCGGATTTCATAAATCAGGTTACCGGCACCTTCATGGAGGATACTTCTTCTCATAAATCTTTCATCCAAAGCGGAAACACCGCTGCCAAGACCACACGGATTGGAAGGCGGTATGATAGGCCTAGCAGGGGCCAAAAATCAAAGTTGGGTCATTTTTGCGGCATGAATCGCGGCCACATGTCCCGAAGACCAGGCCCATTGCAGGTTGTAGCCGCCGCAATCGCCGTCGATATCGAGCAGTTCGCCGCACAGGAAAACCCCGGGGGTGCATTTGGATTCGAGGGTCTCGGGGTTTATTTCGCGGACATGGACACCGCCGGAGGTTACCTGAGCGTCCATCCAGCTCTTGGTGCCGCTGCAGGGGATCCGCCATCCTTTGAGGAGTTTTGCCAGTGCCTGAACTGCTGCGGCCTCCAGCGCACCGCAGGGCCGTTGAATGTCTTCGATACCGGCCTCCCGGAGCAGAACCGCGATGGTTCGCTTGGGCAGTAGCCCCACAAAGCAGAATTCGGCAGTTTTTTCGGGAGCGGCGGCAATGCGCTCCTGGATTTTCATCTCCAAATCCTCTACGCTCCATTCGGGGAAGAGATCGAGCTGCAGCACCATGGCCGCACCGTCACGCGGGGGGCGGGAGACGTGGCGGCTCAGGTGCAGGATGGGGAGTCCTGAAATGCCGTAGTCCGCGAAGAGGAGCTCGCCCGAAGCGGAACCGCAGGGATCGCCATCGGCGGACAGGGACGCGGTTCCCTGAAGTTTCTGCCCCGCGAGGTGCTTTAGAAAGGGGGCGGCGAGGCAAATCTGCACGAGGGCCGGCGTTGGCTCGATGATGGTATGGCCGATCTGCTGGGCGAGTTTGTAGCCGGTGCCGTTGGAGCCGAGATTCGGGGTGGACTGCCCGCCTGCGGCCAGTATGACGTGCTGCGCGCTCCAGGCGGTTTCGTTGGTGCAGTGACACTCGAAGCCGGAGCCTCGGCGAATGAGGGATTGGGCGCGGGCTTCGGCGATGACCTGCACCCCGAGCCGATCCATTTCGTCGCGGAGTACATCAAGCACGCTGGCGGCTTGGCCCGACCTCGGGTAGACCTTGCCGTCGTCTTCTGCGCGTGGTTCGACGCCCAGTTTTCGGAAGAACTCCAGCGTGGCGGGGACGTCGAACTGGGCGAAGACGGACTCCACGAATCCGGGATAGCCGCCGTGATAGTTTTCCGGTGTGCAGTGAAGGTTGGTGAGATTGCAGCGGCCGTTTCCCGTCGCGAGCAATTTCTTGCCGACCCGTTGCATGCGCTCCAGCACGGTCACGGTGCAGCCTTGGCGTGCGGCGGTGATGGCCGCCACCATGCCTGCGGAACCGCCGCCGACCACCAGTATCGATATGGATTTTTCCATGTGCTTTCCCAATAGGTTGTCCCCTGAAGGTATGCGGGAATTGTACGCGAAAAGAGGTACAGAATTCGCGTTTTAGCGGGAACTTTACTGCGAAAAATGCCACTGCCCTTTTCAGTTTTTTTTGACTGAAATGGGCGTGGCATGCTAGGATTCTGTCAACAATCCGGGGTAATAAGAAGGACTTTAGCCGTGTTCATTGGTAGCCGCTCCAACAGCACCATTCTCGACATTTTCCGCATCGGTCTCAAGGAAGTCGTTCGTCAGACGGGCGCGCCTGCTTCGGTACGACTGCAGACCGAACTTTGCACGATGTCCGCCAAGGCTCAAGACCTTACGAAGCGCATCGACCTGTTCTTCGTCTCCTTCAAGCTCCGCGAAGGGGTGACCGAGGAACAGCTGCAGCAGGCTATCGACCAGACCCGTCTGGGGCTGCGTTTGACGATGCAGGAGGATCACTGCCGTTTGCAGGTGCCGCCGTTTGAGTGGCGGCAGTTGCCGCAGTTGTTGCCCTTGGACGCGCTGGTGGAGCAATTCGCCGCAGGCAGCATGCGCTCACAAACGTGGACGATTGAAATCCCTGAATACGTCAGCACGGGCATGAACATCAATGTGCTGATTGAGATGATGAAGGAGCGCAAGGCTTCTGACTTGCATCTGCGCGCGGGAAATCGGCCGTTTATCCGGATTGACAATGACTTGGTGCCGTTGGACCTTCCGGTGATTTCCGCGAAGGATATGGATCAGCTGATTCTTCAGCTGGGCGGCGAGTCGGAACTGGATCTCCTGATGACGGAAAAAGAGTCGAGCTTTCAGTTCCACGCGGCTGGAACGGGCTATTTGCGTTGCTCGGGCTATGTGAAGACCGGTGCGGTTGCCATGGCCATTCGGTTAATCCCGGAAGAACCCTACTCCTTCGAGAAGCTGGACTTGCCTGAGCAGGTCAAGTCGGTCTGCCATAAGCATCGGGGATTGTTCCTCGTATGCGGGATTACCGGTAGCGGAAAATCGACGACCCTGGCCGCCATGATCGATTACATCAATGAACGGCGCAAGGTGAATATCATCACGATCGAGGATCCCATCGAGTTCGTGTACACCGACAAGCAGAGCATCATTTCCCAGCGGCAGGTCGGGCGTGACACCCTGTCCTTTGCCAATGCGTTGCGCGGTGCCTTGCGCGAAGATCCGGACGTGATTCTGGTGGGCGAAATGCGCGACGTGGACACGATTCGCGCGGGTCTCAGTGCGGCGGAAACGGGCCACTTGGTGTTCAGCACCCTGCACACCACCAATGCCATCGACACCATCAACCGCATGATCAGTTACTTCCCGCAAAGCGAACGTGACCTTATCCGTCAGGAAATCGCGTACACCATGCAGGGCGTGGTCTGCCAGCGTCTGTTGAAGCGGGTGGGTGGCGGACGTATTCCGGCGGTTGAAATCTTGCTCGGTGGCCGCCCCATTGTGCGCGACGCCATTCTCGACGGCGATTTGGACAAACTGCACGGCATCATCGAAATGGAAGGCGACATGCGCAGCTTTGACCAGTATGCCGTGGAGTTGTATCAAAGGGGCGTGGTGAGCAAGGAAGAGGCCATGTCAGCCTGTAGCAATGAAGAGGGCTTCCACCGGATTATTTCCGGCATCGTGTCCTCGGAAGGCCGCCGTCTCCTGAAGTAGGGCTTAGCGTATGGCACCAAAGCGGTTGATTGGCCACCAGCGCAGGAAAGCTTTTCCAGCCACCAGTTGCTCAGGAATCCAACCCAAGGTGCGGCTGTCCCAGTCGAGGGCTGGGTCTTCGTCGCCGGGTGCCAGCGCCAGCACGAAATAGTGGCCACTTGGCACCTCGTTGCGTGCCTTGTTCTTGTTCCCCCCGTATTCCGCCGGAACGGCGTTCGGGTATTCCAATCCTGCCCAACCTTCGAGCGAGGCCAGCGGTGTGTCATCCACGTACCATTGAGCGCTGTTCACCGTCACGCGCTCGCCAGGCAAGGCGGCTATGCGCCCCACCAGGAAGGTATCCCGGGGAATGGAAGGGTCGCCCGGCTGGTAAAGCACCAAATCGCCGCGACTGGGCTTGTGCCAGCGGTACAGCCAGTAGCGGGTAAACGGCAGGGGGAGTCCGTAGGAGAGAAAGCTCACCAGATAGTGATCGGTGCCAAGGCCTTGGGGATTGGGCGCGATCCAAGAGCGTCCCGCCAGAATGCGAAGCACCGACAGGGTTGCCAAGGCTGCGACCAGCGCGCGCCACCACAAAGTGCCCGAAAAACCGGTGAAATCACGCCAACGTTGCGGCCACCACCAGATGCAGGCCACGCGCCCGACGATGTTCTCGTTG
>CAIZGN010000501.1 GCA_903932505.1 Candidatus Hydrogenedentota bacterium | reverse complement strand
CGGCGACCACCTCGGGGTCGGGTGTCGGCATGGGGCGATCGTGCTTTTTCGCACGCGCTTCCGCACGGACGTGCTCGTCTTGAACCCGCTGAGCCTCTGCCAATGCCCCGCCCAAATGCTTGGGTTCCAGGGGGCGGTGCTCTGTCAGGCGGATTGCCTCTTCCTCCGAGATAACCTCGGCCATGATTTCAGCGCGAACAGGGGCCCGCTCTTCCACATGCTTTGGTTCATGCACCGGTACCGGGGGCTCCTCCTCCTCAACAACAACCTCTTCCTCAGCAGGAACCTCTTCGACAACGAGCTCCAGCTCCTCGGCTACGGGCAGCACCTCGGGCTGTTCTTCGACAGGTGCTTCTTCCGAATCCTCGAGGGCAGCCTCGGGCTCTTCTTCGGGAAGAATCTCAGCGACCTCTTCATCCTCAGCCCTTTCTTCGTGGGCTGGGGTCGCTGCGGCTTTCTTGGGGGCGGCGGCGGCCTTTTTCTTGGCGGCCTTTTGCAGGCGCTCTATGCGTTTGCGATTCTCGTCTTCTTTCTTGAGAATCTTGGCGACATAGGCGTCCAACGCGGAAGGATCTTCATCGATCGAGATGAGAATGTCCGTCTGCTCGTCATCAATCTCCGATTCCACCCCTTGGATGTCGTAATGCAGCTTGCGCAGCGTTTCGACAGCCTCTTGGGCGGTCATATCAAGACGGTTTGCCAAAGCGGCAATGCTCTGCATCTATTCTCACCTCCGTGGCTTCATGTTTGGCGGTTTCGTGGGCCGATGCGACCCCGAACCATACGTAAATAACCGACTATCATTCCTGCGCGTCACTCACTTCCTCGGGGATGGCAAGATCCTCGGGGATTGCGGACGGCTCGGGGGGTTCCTGCTCTGCGCGCGGGGCCGAAGGCTCTGCGGGAACCGGCTCTACCGGAACACCATCGCCCTGAATATCAATACTCCAGCCGATGAGCTTGGAGGCTAGGCGAGCGTTTTGTCCCCGCTTCCCGATGGCCAGCGAAAGCTGATCCTGCGGGACGGTGACCTTAATCGCTCCCTTTTCCTTGTCCACCTGGATGTCCACAATGTCGGCAGGATTGAGGGCGTTGGCGCACAGCTCAGCGGGGTTATCGCTCCAGCGCACGATGTCGAGCTTTTCGCCCGAGAGTTCCTCAACCACAGCGCGAACGCGCGCGCCCTTCATGCCCACACACGCACCCACTTCATCCACATTCGAATCATTGGACTTCACGGCGACTTTCGTGCGGCTGCCGGCTTCCCGGGCAATCGCCTTGATCTCAACCGTGCCATCGTATATCTCAGGAACTTCCAACTCGAACAGAACGCGCACGAGGTCGGGGGTGGCCCGGGAAAGGACAACCTGCGGACCCCGGCTCGACTTCTCCACTTCAATGAGATAAGCGCGGATACGGTCGTTCGGGCGGTAGTTTTCACGTGGAGACTGTTCCCGGTAGGGAACCACGGCTTCCGCGCGGCCAACCGTAACAATTATATTGCCGTGGTTGATGCGTTTCACCACACCGGTCACCAATTCGCCTTCGCGCTGCTTGAACTCATCGAAAATCCGATCCCGCTCTGCATCCTTGATCTTCTGGATGATGACCTGCTTCGCGGTCTGCGCGGCAATTCGCCCGAAATCCTTGGGTTCCGATGGCACCTTGAGCCTGTTGCCCAGCACCACGTCCGGATTGAGTTTAAGGGCTTCTTCAAGCAGGATTTCAGAGACAGGATCCTCGATGGTCTCAGTAACAGTGCGTATCTCAAAAACCTTAAATTCCAACGTTTCCGGGGAGACATCGACCGTCACATTGGCGGCTTTATTCATGCTCTTGCGCGCGGCGCTTTCAATCGCGCTGCGAATGGCTTCGATGAGCGTCTCACGATCCACGCTCTTCTCAGCCTCTAGCTGCTGCAATATTATTCGTAAATTCTGGTTCAATATTCTCTCCCGAGGACCAACCTTAACGGTCCAAGTTGGCCTTTTTCAGGTTTTCTATATGGACCGAGGAACTGTTCCCGTCGCACTCGAGCAGGATCAATCCATCCTCAAATCCACGCAAAGTCCCCTTGAAGCGCTTGCGCCCTTCAACCGGGGAATGCGTCATCAGCCTTATGGGCTCTCCCGAAAACCGAACAAAATCTTCTGGCTTGCGCAGGGGACGGTCAATGCCGGGGGACGATACTTCCAGCATGTACTGGCCGTTAATCAAATCCTCCGCATCCAGAACCGGACCCAACATCTGCGCCGCAGCGGTGCAATCGTCCAACGTAATGCCCGAGGGGGTCTTATCAATATAGAGCCGCAGCACGGGGCGTCCGCTCGGACCACCCGCTAGTTCAACTTCCACCAGCGTGTAGCCCTGTTCGGCCAGCACCGGCTCCAGTCCAGCCCAAATAAGGCGCACTGTTTCCGCGTTTTCCACATTTCACCTCGCGACACCAATAAAAAGAGTGGGTCTACACCCACTCCCGTCGAAGCCACAGTCGTGCTATGATCAGTTTAGCATACAAACTTGGGCCAGCGCAATACCGACACCGCTTCATCACGTTCTTGACTCCGGCGATGCCTGCTGATACACTTCCCCGCAACCATAGAGAAAGAGTATTTCATGGTGGATTCCACTCCTGCCACAGGGTCTCCGTTTGACCTGCGCATGGCGGCGCTGAGCCTGACCAACAACTGTAACCTGCGTTGCCGGATGTGTCCGGTGGTTCAGACGGACCACTTCGACAATCTCTCCCGCACAAAGGCCTTCGAGGTCGCCGATTTTCTGGTTCGGCGCAAATTTCAAGGCCTCTGCGTGACGGGTGGAGAGGCAACGCTAGCCCCCTATTTCTGGGAATTTATGGATTATCTGCGGGGGACAGACCTCGCCATAACCCTCCTGAGCAACGCCACCCGCCTGAAGGAGGAACGAATTGCGCGGCTCACCGGATGGGCAAGGCTGTCCGTCGTCGTTTCCATCGATGGAACACAATCCGTCCACGATGGCATTCGGGGAGCAGGCACTTTTGAGTCCAGCACACGGGCGATTCGGGCGATGACCGATTCCGGCATCCGGGTTGGGGTCAACACAGTGATTCAGCGGGCCAACTTCCGCACCCTACCCGACTTATACGAGTTCTTCAAACCAATACCCTTGGCTTGGCATTCATTTGCCTATGCGGAGGGTCGCTACGAAAACGAATGCCTGTCGCTGGAAGAGCTGCTGGCCAGCGAAGCACCGCTTTTGGACATCATGGCCCGTAGTAAAACCGACGGCCGCGAAGTTTCGCTGACGCCCGGCATGGTGCGGGGCTTCTATCTCTCAGAGCGTTTTCCAGACATTCCGCTGCACCCCGGCAAGGGTTGCACCGTGCCCCAGCATGGATTTCACATTGATGCCGATGGCCTGTTCCGGCCCTGCTGGCATTACGCATGGCCGTTTCCAGCAGACAAGTGGAACATAAACACCCGAACCCTGGACGACATGGTGGATTCTCCCGAATATCGGCAAGCGGTACTGGAGGCTATTTCCGGAAAATGCCGGGGGTGTTCCACCCTGTGCTACGTGTGGGATGAAGATTTCAAGCGCAAGGTGACGGAGTGGCCGCACCGCATGGAACGGGCACTGCCCGCGCTGTATCTCAAGGACTTCGTGCGACGCCGGATGCCAGCACTGTTCGGGATGCTCAAGCGGGTAAAGACTTCCACCCATCCCAAGTAGCTTTCGATTGATTGCCCATCCATCGTTTTGCTAGACTCCGGAAAGCAGTTTTATGAGGTTTTTCGGCCCATGGCCGTCAGGAAGGACTTGATGGGACAAGAACAGAAGTCGCCGGTATCCACTGCCAATCAGGGTGGAAGCGCGTGCCCCCACACGGTGGCTCGCGCAACGCTGGCGGCCGTCTACCACACGTTCAGGGAGGCCGTTCACCGGACCCGCACCGCCGGATGGCGGTCAGGAATGGCCTACACCAAGACGCGTCTGGCCAATTTATACCTGCGCCTTCTGGGCCGGTTGGACAAGACCCCGCATGTGACCTGCCCGTGCTGCGGCTGGCGGGGTTTTCGTTTCAGGACCATTGATTGCGGCACGTTCACCGTGCCGGATGCCGAGTGCCCCCACTGCCGCTGCCACGAGCGACACCGCATGCTGCACATGTATCTCGACCGGCGACCGCCGGCCTTCATGCAGCGCTCTGGCGGGGTGTTGCATTTCGCCCCCGAGCCTCACCTGCATCCGTGGATGGATCGGATTGACGGACTGCGCGTATTCGGCACGGACTACGATGTGAATACCATTCGTGCCTGTGGTCGCCCCCCGCGCTTCGCCTCCGACATGATGTATCTCGCCCTGCGGGACGCCTCCATGGATGGCATCTTCTGCATCCACGTGATGGAGCATGTCCCCGATGACCACAAGGGACTCCAAGAATTGTTCCGCGTGCTCAAGCCGGGAGCCGAGGCGGTCCTAATGGTTCCGCTGATGATGGGCTGGAAGGAGAGTCAGGAGTTTGGCACGCCGGATCCGAACCAGTTCGGTCATGTGCGCGGATACTCGCCCCTCGATTTCGAGCATCGGCTCACCATGTTCTCCTACGAGAAGATCATGCCGCGCGATTTTCTGTCCGCCGAGGAAGTGAAACGCTACGTGATTCCCGACAGTCAGGTTATCTTCTTGTGCCGGAGAACCGGTTAAGGAATTCCCTGCGCCTTAGAGGTGCTTGGTCGTTCCGTACCACTGGCTGCCCCCGTGATCGAGATGGAAGACGTTGAACCCTTCAAGGCGGGTTTCCTTGCCGAACAGTTTCTGCACGGAACTTCCAAAATGCCAGTCGGATGCCTCAAAGTGGTTCAATTCTGCATAGCCTGTTTTCTGAAACACTTCCCGCCGCACACATTGAAAGAATCCGATCGGCACGCCCTGCGCCTCGCGGTGCCGGATGTCTTTTTCTTTTTCCAGAATCGCTGCGCAGTCATCCCAAGGGGTCAGTTTTCCAAGCAGAATGGCACCCGTCGTTTCGGGTGACAGCATGACCCGACCATCCGGGGCGATGAAGTGTGTCGAAGCCTCCACAGCCTCAATACGGGAAAACGTGTCGGGCGGCAGGGCGATATCGGCGTCCATGAGCAGCACCCAGTCCCCGGCGGTGGAAGGAATGGATTCATTCAACATGAATCCCTTGGCCTTCATGCAATCCTCCGCAAAGGGTATCCGCAGCACAGAGAGTTCCGGATACGCGGCGCGCATGCTGTCAATCAGGTCATCGGTGGCATCCAAGCCCGGGATGTAGCACACCAACACCTCAAGTTGACTCAAGTCGAAGTCGCGCTGATGCGCCAGCGAAAGCAATGCCGCCTGAAGCCTGCGCGTGTAGCGGCTGTTCACCAGCACCACGCTGTATTTGGGCTTCTTGCGCGGCTGCGCGGGCGGCTTGGGTTCCCAGAGCAGGAGCGTTTGCGTCAGAATCTGTCCATCGATATTGAGAATGGCAATACGCGGTTCCACCCGACCCGCGAGGCGCACCGGGACTCCCGTTTCCCCCTCGAATTCCGAGGGACGCACCAGCATGCCATCGCGCAACAGAACGTAGTGGCCCTCCGCATCAACGTGCAATATGAGGCGATGCGAAAAATCGACCATCGGGCACATGATACGCGCGAAGCGTCCGAAGGCAAAACCGATGTGCGAGGCAATCCCGCCACCAAAGGTCAGCGACAGGGTGAAGGGCGGTGTAAGATGCGGCAGGGAGGTGCTCCACAGTTCATGGGTGCTCAACGAGACCCATCGAACCGCCCCGGGCATGTGATGCGTGTAGCGACCCTGAATATCGTAGGTATCCGTCGAAATCTCACGGGTATGCGGCTGTTTAAGCGTGAGGTGACGCGCTTCCTCCGCGAGTTCGAGGGCACGCTCCGGCCATTCGAGGCGCTGTTGATCCATCGCGTCATAATAGCGCGGGCGTTCCACTCCCTTGGGACACACGGTAGCGACATGTTCGCCTGCTTGCGAGGCTATTGGCACACCGGGCAGCCGCTTGAGGAAACGCTCCGTCTGATGCGCACAAACCCGCTGAAACTTGCAGGTAGCGCAGGTGGGGCCCATCTTATTCGCCGCCTCGGCGCGGAGTTTCTCCACCTGTGCTTCATACGCTTCCAGTGTTTCGGGAAGGGGCTTGGGATTTCTCCGCCAAAGCCGATTGCGCGTAAGCTTGTGGTAAATCCACGTGCGCGCGTGTATGCCGGGCTTTTCAAGAATCCAGGAAAGCAGGCGACCATCAAGTGCTGAATGCACGGAAGAACGCCTCGATAGCTGGTTCTCCGTGGCCGTTTCCAACCATGCGGTTCCACGGTCGCAGACCTTTACTGCAAACTGATACACCGTGTAGGGATAGTGCTGATGGTCGGTGTAGAACTGCAGATCGCTAAATGCGTGGGCCAGATTATCGGATTCCACCAGACAGAAGGGCAGGTGGAGCAGATTGACCTCGATGGAACGGGCGCGAAACGCTTGAACCAACTGGTTCATCTGGCGCACCGCAAGCATACCCTCTTCTTGGCTGCGACACCCGGCGGGTTCATCGAATGCATCGCAGTAGGTCACATTGACAGAGACGGCAGTCTTCAGCAGGCTGGCGCATTCACCGGCGTCGAAGGACGCTGGAAACGGCGCATACAGTTGCACCCGCATGGGTACGCCAAGCTCCTGACAAGCAGCCGACCAGGCAGCAACCCCGGGCAGCGACCGCGCATCAGCGCAGACCATGAGATGGTGCAAACCCCAATTGCACCAAGTTTTCAGAGAGTTGACCGGCGCATCCGCAGCCACCCGGGCGGAAAGAATAATCCCCTCTTGCCGGGCAAAGCTGAAAACCTCCGATAGAAGGTCTTCCGGTGCGTTCCGGATAATGACGTCGATTTTTTCGGTCTGAAAAATGCTGCGATGCAGCCGCACCCACTTCTTGAGCCCCGTGAGGTTGAACAGGCGGCCTTGATTGTCCCGCATGGCCATAATGCCGCGCTGCGAGGTCAGATGGCGGACAACGCCTCCGGTCGTTTCGCTTACGGAATCAGGCATGGGCGATATGGATCCCGAAAAGGGTGCTGCGACTTAGAGTGCCCATGGCTCGTCCTCTTTTTCGACCCACTTCTTTTGTTCCCGGATGAAAACCGTGGGATCGTCCGTGGCAGGAACACCGGAAACGGGGCTGGCTTCCGCCGTGCCAAAGAACTGGGCATAGTCGCCGTGGAATCCATCGCAGATGGCGCGTGCAGCGCACTGCTGGCAGGCGTCATGGTATAGGTAGCCACAATCCTCAATGGCGCGAACCCGGGCTTCTTCCCGCCACACGGCATCTTTGCCGTGCACGGCCTGAAGCAATCGGCTCAACAAGCGCTGTCCCAAGAACTTCAGTCCCTGCTTGAACGGATGCTTCATGCCCCGGTCGCGAATGTAGCAATGGTCGCCACCGCGCAGGGCTCGGTTGTAAGGACCAAGAAGGAAGGGTAGCACCAGGCCGTCTTCCTTCATCATCTGCGGGCGCATCATCGTCCAGCACCAGCTTTGGTAATCCCACTCATGATGGTCATAGGTGAGCTGCTGGAAGTTGTAGAAATTCTTGCGGTGGCGCTCTTCGGCCATGCAAAGCGGCAGATAGCGCACGTTGACCTCAACACCTGCAGCTTCGAGAATATCGATAGCCTTGGTAAGCTCGACACGAACCTCCGAATATGAAGCCACGGTGTCCGAACGGCGGTGACCGGATTTCTGGTCGCCAAAGGGATTGAACGCGATAAAGTTGACGGCAAGCGCACCGTATTCGATGGCTTTCGCCGCCACCTCGGTCAATATCGGGATAACGGGCTTGGACATCGTGCAGTTGATGCGGAAGGGAACACCAAGTTCCTTCATGCGCGCCAAGGCATTGGTGATGCGCTCATACGCACCCTTGACGCAAACCACCTCATCGTGGATGGGCCCGATACCGTGCAGACTAACCAGGAAATCACGCACCCCGGCTTCGCGGTACTTTTCGAGTTCCCCGGGCTTGCCCAGAACCAAACCATTGGTAATGAGCGTGGGGTACAACCCGATATCGTGGCAGTAGCGGGACAGCTCAAGGATTTCCTTGTAGATGGTTGGCTCACCACCCTGAATATCGATGGCGGTGTTGCCGTAGGTGTAGTGCAGGGTGTGGCACATCTTCTTGGCCTTTTCGAGGGTCATGAAGGCGTGCTCGGGGTGGTTGCGGTCGGCCACACGTTCGATGAAGTAACAAAAATAGCAGCGCAGATTGCAGGTTTGCCCAAGCCACATGACGCCTCGCTTGTTCATGGTGCGCTTGGTGGTCTGCTTCAACGTGCTGGTAACGGTCTGGGAATTGGTCTCACCCATCCATTTTTTCCTGAAGCGTGCCTTCAGCCCCCGGGGAGGGCGGCACGATTGGGTTGATCTTCTTTTCCACCCGGATGATCCCGGCAAAATACAGGTGGCGTCCGGGTGCAAAAAGGAGACGGCCGCTCTCGGAGGGGCACAAGGCTTGCAAAACCCGGGCATGTTCACTCGACATCGTGTTAATGGCCGTCATCCTGAAGGGGATGTTGGCTGCCTGTTCGGACGTTTCTATTGTAATGGATACGCCCTCTGAACTCAAGGCGGTAATGGTGTGCCCCGGAGGGTACGAGGCATTAAGGTGTTGCCAATGCTGGAGTTGCGGATCGAATTCCGGGAAAACGCCTTCCTCCTGATCGGTGCGCCAATGCTCGAATTCCCGGCAAAGCACCACGGAGGCGTGGTATTCCTGCACCCGCAATTCTTCCCGGTTTTCCAGCCAGATCTCTAGGGAAATCCCCGACGGCACCGGGCGAATGCGCCACTCCTGACGCATCGGGAAACGACGGGATTCACCCACAAGCACGATGGCATCCCCTTCCGCGCGCTCCGCGCCCCATTGCAGACTATGGCTGTCGTTCCACAGATGCTCGATCAGCATGGATGTGTAGAGGTGCAGGAAATCGGTGATTTCCTTTCCCTCATACGCGATGCGGATCTGCCCCATCTCAAAGCGTGCAGAGACAGATCCCGACTCGATGATACGACGGCTGCGCAGTTGGTGCTGGAGCTTGTCGCGCTCGACCCCCGTGTCAATTTCCAGGGAGAACAGCGTATGAACGCCCTTCGCATAAACGGCCTGCCGCTCAGGCAGGCGCACGGTAGCCTGTAGCACGCGGCTGTTGGTCACATAGTCGCTGTTCGCCCACCACAACCGGCAGTCGTGTTCACCTTGACGAAGGCGGAACACCACGGGTGCAAAGCCCTCTTCCTTTTCGGCCGATGCGGCGGCCTCAAGCGCTGTGCGCTCGGAAGCCACAAGCACATTCCAGTTCGTGTCGCTGGGAAGCAGTTCAGGAAACGTGCCGGAAAGATCCCCGTAGAGCCACTGCGTGTAGGCGGTGTTCAACGCGAGATGGGCCGAAATCGCGGGGAGCGAAACCTCCCGCTCGCACTCAATACTGAGATCCCACCGAACCTTTCCCCCCACCTGTTTCAGCCGATAGATCAGCGAAAGGGGAAGTCGTGAAAAACGCCCGCGCGCCCGGCATTCCGTGTCGGATTTTTCAGTAACCCGCCAGTCGGCATCCGTGGGGTGGTGAATTTGTCCCATCGACTCGATGCGCACCGCGAATCCGCTCGGAGAGGAAAGTTCCTGGCCGCCGTGAAACAGCGAAAGTCGTCCGTCGCACAACACCGTTTCCAGCGATCCATCCCGCAGGGTGTGTATGCCCTGTTCCTGCCCGATTTGGCGCAGATAGTACTCAAAGGTCTTCTGAACGGAACCGCGATTGATCATTTCGCCCCGGTTGAGCAGAATCACCCGCTCGCAGAGGGAATTCACGATACCCAAGTCATGGGACACAAAGACGATGGTCTTCTTCTGCTCGCGCAGTTCACCGATTCTACGGCGGCACTTGCGCTGGAATTCCTCGTCGCCCACAGACAGAACTTCGTCCACAAGAAAAATATCAGGATTGGCATGCACCGCCACGGAAAAGGCTAATCGCACATACATGCCGCTGCTGTAGGTCTCGACTGGCTGGTCGATGAAATCGCGGATGCCCGAGAACTCAACAATCCGCTCGAAGACCTCTTCCACTTGGGCGCGTCGCACCCCCAAAAGACCCGCGTTCAGATAAATGTTTTCACGGCCCGTCAGCATGGGATGGAAACCGGCACCAAGCTCCAGCAGCGAAGCCACCCGCCCCCGAACAGTGACCTCTCCTTCCGTCGGCAGGGTCACGCCCGCAATAAGCTTGAGTAACGTGCTCTTTCCCGATCCGTTGCGCCCGATGATGCCGACCGACTCTCCCGGTTCCACCTGCAAGCTGATGCCTTTGAGCGCCTCAAAGGTGGGCGTGGCAGCGCGGGCGCGCCCCCACAGTCGGGGAAGCAGTTTGTTCCGCAACCCGCTGCGCATGGTGAAAATCTTGGTGACGTTGTCGACTTCGATGAGGGCCATCATATGTGGTCCGAAAAGGTTGGGCTTGCACGACGAAAAACGGCCAGTCCGGTGCCGAGTACCAGCAGCGCCAGCAGACCGGGCCACGCCAGATACAGCAGATTCGGTGTTTGCTGGGCAAAGAGAATCTGACGACTGGCGGTAATTAAACAGGCCATGGGATTCAACATGTAGCAGTGGTACACCCACGAGCTCACATTATTCGCGACCCATTCAGCAGGATAAAAAACGGGGGACGCATAAAACGCGAAGGTCAGACCCACGGGAACAAAGAAACCCACGTCCCGGTAGTAAATGTTGCCACAGGCACACAGCAGGGCCAGCCCCATCACAAGGCAGAATTCGATAAAAAACACGACCAGCAGCCAGCCCAAGGCCCAACAAAGCGCATATCCCATGATGGCCCTGAAAATAAGCAGCATGACGAGGGCAACGGCGAAGTCGACCGTGGTAAAGCACACGCTGGACATCGGGATGATTTCCCGGGGAAAAAAGACGCGGTTCACGAGATTGGCGCATTCCAACAGGGAGTGGATGGCGCGGTTGACGGACATGGCGAGAAACTGCCAGAAGGCCAGGCCCGACAGGATGAGCAGGGCAAAAGGCGGATTCCCCGCCACAGTCGCCCCCGCGTTCCGGTTGGCAAAGGCATAGGTGAAGACAAACGAAAGAATCAGGGTGAGCATGAGCGGTTCAAGCACCGCCCAAAGAAAGCCGAAGGTGGCGTCGCGGTAGCGCACACGCAGATCCCGCCACACCAAGCCGAGAAGCAATTCGCGGGCTCGAATGAGGTCAGGAATAACGCGCCATATCT
>CAIZGN010000500.1 GCA_903932505.1 Candidatus Hydrogenedentota bacterium | reverse complement strand
GGCCGTGGCGGCGGAGGCCGCTAATGATTATCGAGATCGAAGACCTGAGCAAGTCGTACTCGCTGGGCGGATCGATGATTCACGCGCTGGATCATGTCTCGTTTGGCATTGAAGAAGGCGAGATGATTGCCATCACCGGGCCATCGGGCAGCGGAAAATCGACGCTAATGCACATTCTGGGCTGCCTGGACACGCCCGACAGCGGTATTTACCGCCTGAGCGGTGAAAACGTGGCCGGTTTGTCGAGTGACCGCCTTGCGGAAATCAGAAACCAACGTATCGGCTTTGTTTTTCAGACGTTCAACCTGCTTCCGCGCCTTTCGGCGCTGGAAAATGTGGAACTGCCCCTCTTGTATTCACGGCATCCCGAGGCGCGCAAACTGGCGGAGTCAGCCATGGAAACCGTGGGGCTTCAGGATCGCATGAAGCACGAACCCACGCAGCTTTCCGGCGGTCAGCGTCAGCGCGTGGCAATTGCCCGCGCGATCGTGACGAATCCCGCGATGATTCTTGCAGACGAACCAACGGGTAATCTCGACACCCGGACGGGTGAGGAGATTATGGCGCTGTTCCATTCGCTGAATGACCAGGGACGCACCATCATCATCGTGACCCACGAACCCGAGGTGGCGGTACGTTGCCAGCGGGCTTTGTATATCCGGGACGGCCTTATCCGGGATGGCGTTGGAGGCCATTAGACATGTATTTTTTCACGCTGTTAAAAGTCGCGTTGTTCAGTCTTCTGGCCAATAAGCTGCGGTCCTTTCTGGCGGTCTTGGGTATCATCATCGGTGTGGGCGCGGTGATTGCCATGCTGGCGATTGCCTCCGGTGCGCAGGCCCAGGTTTTGCAAAGCATTTCCGCGATGGGCACGCAGCTTCTCGTGGTTCGCGCGGGCCAACACCACGGCGCGGGCGGCGTGGTCAACACGCAGCAACAGAACCTGACGCTCGAAGACGCGGAAGCGGTCTTGTCCGAAGTTCCGGGTGTGCAACAGATCGCCCCGGTGGTTCAGGGTCGCGCGCAGGTCAAGTACTACGACAAGAACTCGTCCACGAGCTTGCTGGGAACCTCGATCACCTTTTTCCCGGTGCGCGCCTTCGACATTGATCGCGGCCGCGCCTTTACGGATGGTGAAACCGACCGGATGGCGCATGTGGCGGTTATTGGCCCGGTGGCGGCCGAGAACATTATGGGTGAGGACGACCCGGTGGGTGCCACCGTAAAGATTAACGGATTGAATTTTCAGATTGTCGGCATCACCAAGGCCAAAGGCGATCAGGGGTGGTATAACCCGGACGACCAGATCATCGTGCCGTACACCACGGCGATGAAACAGATGCTGGGTCTCGATTATTTGCGGGAAATCGATGTGCAGTGCCGCCAAGGGTCTGACCTCACGGGGGTACAGGATGTTCTTACCTCCCTCTTGCGGCGACGACACCATACGGCCGATGATGTGGATCCCGATTTCGAGGTTCGCAATCAGGCCGAAATCCTGAGCACCGCATCAGAGATCACGCGCACCTTCACCATTCTCCTCGGCACTGTGGCGGGTATTTCGCTGCTGGTGGGGGGCATCGGCATCATGAACATCATGCTGGTGAGCGTGAGCGAGCGCGTGCGCGAGATCGG
>CAIZGN010000499.1 GCA_903932505.1 Candidatus Hydrogenedentota bacterium | reverse complement strand
TGCGGCCCGACACCTTTTTGCCGCCATCGAAGCCGCGTTCGGGGCCGCCCGCCTCCGTACGCTTCACACTTTGGGTGTCGATCACACCCGCCGTCGCCTCAGCGTGTTCCCGTCCTTCCACCTCGGTGCGTACCTGTCGGCGCAACAGGTCGTTCAAGCGCATCAGGACGCCTTTTTTCGTCCATTGCTGAACGTAGTAGCTCACCGTACTCTTCGGCGGAAAGCTCTTGGGCAGCAAGCGCCACTGGCATCCCGTCCGCAGCTTGGAGCGCAAGGCGTTGAACACACGCCGCAGATCGACCCGTCGCGCTGGGCCGGTTTTTGCGCGCACCTCCAGGTGGGGTCGCAGCACCTCCCACTCGGCATCGGCCAGGTCCGTCTCGTACAACTCGGCGTGGACAGGCACCGTTGTCGGTGTTACGATCATCGCATCCCTCCTGGTCTGACTGGTTGGCTTTGTTACCTTCAGTCTATCACCAGTGAGGGGTTCTCTATGGCATTACAACGCCACAAACGCCTGTCTGCTGTGCAACCTCCTCCTCCAGCGTTGGAATATTGGACAGGCTCTTAGGCAGCCTCAATCACCGGAACAAGGTAGCCATAACTGACCAGCGTTACCTCGCATGGCATTGAATCTCCAGAGGTACGCGGTGCGCTGGATGGTGACAGTCCAAATCATAAGGGCTTTACGCAATGACGCAACCCACTCCCTCTGATCAACTCCGGCTTGCCATGGAGGCCGCTCGCACCAATCCCCGGAGTCCGGATGTCTGGGTCAATTTGGGCCAGGCACTGCTTCGGCAGAACCCACCGGCACAAGACCGCGCCCGTGAATGCTTCAACCGGGCGCTCCAGTTTGCGCCAGGGCACGCGGCGGCACGGCAGGAGCTGGATGCACTGGCGCAGCCAACACCGTCAGCCCCGCTCGCGCCCGTGCCGCAACCGGACACTCCGCTGCTCTTCGCCGCGCCCCCGTCAGCCGTTATCCCTGCGCCGATGGCCCCGCCAGCAACGCCAGTCGTCGCCCCAGGGCCGCCCCCGTCAGCCGTTGCCCCAGGGCCGATGGTCCTGCCAGTGCCACCGGCGGTGGCCCCTGTGGCAATCACCTGTGCGCAATGTGGCTGCCCAATCGTCGGTGGGGCCAACTTCTGCTTGATGTGTGGGACAACCTTTGGGGGTTCCGGGGCTCAGCACGACACGCCAGTCGCACAGACGCTGGTGGTATCTGCACCAAGTGTGGCAAACCCTGTGCCCGCCCAGAGCAGCATGGGGCTGATCCGCCAGGGCATTGTCGCTTTCAATGCGAACGACCGTGTGCGGGCACACGCGATCTTCGCCGAGGCTTGCCGGATCGAACCGACCAGCCAGATCGCCTGGCTCTGGTTGGCTGGGTGCAGCGACCGCGAGGACGAGCGCCGCCAACACCTTACACGGGTCGTCGCACTTGACCCGCGCAGCACTGAGGGGCAGCAGGCGGCATCTGACCTAGCGGCCCTCGCTACCTCACCACTGACGCTGCCGCCGCAGATCGCAGCCAAGAGCAACCCTAGCGGCATGCCTCCCCTAACCGCTACCACGTCAAGTGGGAAAGACCCGAACACCGCGATGGTGATCGAGATCCTCGCCGGCTTCTTCGGCTTCCTCGGTATGGGCCATATTTACGTTGGCTTCACCCAACAGGGTCTCATCCGCCTATTTGCCTGGTGGGTGGTGGGGATTACCGGATTTTTCTTGGCCGCTTGGGCCGCAGCAGCAACTGGCGGCATCAGCCTCTTCTGTTTCCTGCCGCTCTGTATGGTTTTCGGCACGATCAGTTCGGGACTCGAACTCAAGCGCAAGTTGGAGCGCGGGGGCCTACCGCCTAGCGGGCCACCTCCTGACGGTGTTGCGCCCAAAGCCAATCTCACGCTAGCGCTCCTCCTGATCACCAACCCTGTGATGGTGCCGCTCCTTGCCTTCGGCGTACATTTTTTAGGTTCCATCGGCATGAAAATCACCTCCGTCAGCGCGGTTGGCTTGTTGCTGAGCATTATCGTCACCGGCCACCGCGCCCGTGCACAAATCCGCACCGCAAACGGACGGTTGGGTGGGCGTTACCGAGCCTTCTTCAGTCTGGCCATTGCCTATCCTGAACTGGTGGTGGCGGTTATGATCATGATCATCGTCTTCACCAGTCCTTTTTTCTCATGAGGACGTACACAGGTGAAGCCCATGCCACGCTGAGCGTCAGCGCGGCATCGCGCTGCATCCGCATGCCGAGATGCTGCGCTCCTGGTAACATCCCCGGATGTTGTCCCGGCACCACTGGCTGACCGGCCAGTGGGTACGCAGCATGGGCATGGGCATTGCCACTTACACAGATCACCGGAGGAGCATATGCGCCCATATCGACTCGTTGCCTACATCGTGCTGCTGGCCGTGCTGGGGATGGCCGCGCTGCTGCCGGGGCGAGTGCTGCAGGTGGAAGCGCAAGACGCCTTAGCCGCACAACAGGATGACGCCGGTTGGATCGCCTTTGCTCATCCAGACCCAGCGCAGCGTGGGATCTGGATCGTGCGCCCCGACGGTGCCGAGCTGCATCAGCTTACCCGTGGCTGGGATTTATACCCCGCCTGGAGCCCCGATGGCAGCAAGGTAGCGTATCTGCACATGGAACAGGTGCAAGGGAATGCGCCTTTGTCGGGCGACTTTCTGAACAGTGGTCGCAGCAGTGTCAGAGTGGTTGATCTGCAAGGACAACTGCTCTGGACCCTAAGTACTAGCCAGTGGGCGCAGGGTGAACCTAGCTGGAGTAGCGGTGGCCTATGTTGGGCACCAGTCTGGTCGCCCGACGGGCAGGCGCTCGCCTACATGCATACCCCCGTCTCTGGCCTATGGTCCAACATTACGATCTTTCGGATGACCCCGCAGCCAGTGATGGAGCAGCGTTTGGGTCGTGTGCTTGATCTCGTGTGGGCACCAGGACGCGACCTCACCTGGGGCAATTTCTCCTTAGACAAGAATGAATCGGTATTGATGGTGGGAGATCAACCTCGTTATACGGCCAAAGGACTCATCGTCAATCCGCGCCCATCGTTAGCAGGACAAGCGATTACATTCGGTACAATCAAAGACGTTGCCCGGATGTCCGGGCTTACACTTGAGCAAATGAACATTGATGGAACAAACCATCAAACCCTCCTAACTATTTCGCCAGAGCTTGCACAGCCGGATAAACCCATTGATTTTGGCCTTGTGGCGCAATGGGCACCGCAAGGCCAACGGTATCTGATTGGCATTCCATACAATTACACCGCCATGTCAATTGGGATTGGCTTCAGTTTCTCTTGGACTGCACTTCCGCTCTTCGTCCTCGATGCAGAAGGCAAGAAACAGCCGGTGAGCGTCCCGCAGTATGGAACCATGGATCTCATTGGTGATCAGCCGTGGAGTCCCGATAGCGCACAGGTTACGTTTCTTCGCAGTGCTGTCTCCCTCATCCCTACATCAAACCCTTTACCCGCGCCAGTGGGGGTGTTTGATCCTGAGACTGTCGGCATCTACGCTGGCCCACTTGGGCAGACCAAGCGGATTGTTGCGCTACCGGCCTCGCTGGGAGCAAACCGTTTATCAATGGTCGCTCCAGTCTGGCAGCCCCACACGACAGCCGACACCACTCCAGCGCCACCCGCCCCATCCAGCGCACCGCGCCTCGCGTATATCGGCGAGGATGGCAACGCTTGGGTGGTGCGCGCCGATGGGACGGATCGGCGGCAGTTGACCAGCGACGGTGAATCTGTACCCACTAGATCTGACTCCAACCTTGGGTATAATAGCGCGGATTATCGCGGCTATACGATGGGTGGATGGGCACCGGATGGGGTGCTATTGGCTTTAGTAAAAGGTCAGAAGTCCGTCTCGTTTAGTGATACGCGTGGTGAGTACACCTGGATGGTTCACTGTGAATATCTGGTTATTATAGACACCCAGATCGTACAAAATATCGCAACCATTCCGATAACGGCATGTCCGGCTAGGAGCTCAGTCATAGGAGATGTGAGCGGTATTGAGTGGGAGCAGAATAGTAACTTTTTCGCGCTCAGATATGAAGGATCATCAGGTGAGACTTCAAGAGTCAATGTGCATACAG
>CAIZGN010000498.1 GCA_903932505.1 Candidatus Hydrogenedentota bacterium | reverse complement strand
CGCGGCCCGCAGGATCCGAATCATCCCTATTACCATGTGGGGTTTCGGGTTGTCCGGTCGGCCGATGCGAAAGGTCAGCGTCTAGCCTCCAATCCTCCACCGCAATCGGACATCCAGCAAACAACCCGCGACGGAGGCTTTACCTTACGCAGTCCCGAGGTCGCGGATGGCGAATCATTGCCTGCGGAGTTCACCGGCGATGGAGCCGGAGCCACGCTGCCGCTGACGTGGAGCGGAGCCCCGGAAGGAACCAAGAGCTACGCGGTAATTATGCACCATGTGGCGCCGGACATGACGAAGTGGTACTGGATTCTCTATGACATTCCGGCCAGCGTGAAAAGCCTTGCCAAGAACACAAGTGGGGTTGGAACCTTAGGCACCAACAGTGTAAATGAACGCCTTGGCTATGCCCCGCCGCATTCCAAGGGGCCAGGCCCGAAGGTTTACATCTATACCGTCTATGCGCTGTCCGAGGCCCCGCAAATCGGGGTGACACCCGACCGGCTGACACGTGATGATCTGCTCGCCGCGATGCGGGATCGTGTTTTGGCCACCGCAGAACTGCGGGTGATATACACGCGACCGGGCGAAGGGGCGGAACCGGGACGGGCGGAGGGTCAGCCCGGGCCACCGCGCCATTGGTGGGACTGGCGGGGCTGGTGGAACGGGCAAGCCCCCCCACCGCCGCCCCCACCTCAAGCGAAGCGCGAGAATCGGCCTCAAGAGCCGGTAGTTCCCGCCTTGGAGAACACAGGGCAAAGTGTCGGGCTGTTCTCAAATACGCCCGGGGCCTTTGCGGGTTACACGCTGTTCGCCCCCAAACACAACACCATGACCTACCTGCTAGACAACAGCGGAAAGGCGGTTCACGCATGGACGCAGAGCGAGTATGAACCCGGGCAAACGGTGTATCTATTGGAGAACGGCCATCTGCTTCGCTGCTGTTTCACACACGCGCGGGGCTTCACCCAGGGCGGGGAGGGCGGACGCCTGGAGGAGTATGATTGGGACGGGAATCTGGTATGGGAATTTGATTACGCCACGGATACGCACATGCTGCACCACGATATTCGCGTCCTGCCCAATGGAAACATTCTTGCGCTGGCAGTGGAACGGCGAACGTACGAGGCCTGCCTTGCGGCCGGGTTTGAGGGGCGGATGCTGAGGGACAGGGAGCTCTTTCCCGACTATGTCATCGAAATTCAGCCCACACGACCTTCGGGCGGCTCGATTGTTTGGGAGTGGCATGTATGGGATCATCTCGTGCAGGAAGGTGACTCGTCGAAGGCACACTATGGGAATGTCGCGGCACATCCTGAGCGGATTGACGTGAACTGCAACGGGCGTCCTGCACCCGCATTCTGGAATCATATGAACGCCATCGACTACAACCCGGCACTCGATCAGATACTCCTCAGCGTGCGGGGGTGCAACGAGATCTGGGTGATCGACCACAGCACAACGGCCAGCGAAGCCAAGGAGCACTCGGGTGGCCGTCGGGGGAAAGGCGGAGACCTGCTTTATCGCTGGGGCAATCCGATGGCATATCAAACCGGGACGGCGCAAGACCGTCAACTTTTTGACCAACACGATGCCCAATGGATTCCGCAGGGGTGTCCCGGAGCCGGAAACATTCTGGTCTTCAACAACGGACTGGAGCGCGGATACTCCAGCGTCGAGGAAATTGTGCCGCCCGTGGATTCTGCGGGTACATATGTACTTTCCGCAGGCCGCGCGTGCGACCCTGTGCGTCCAGTCTGGCACTACGAGGCGCAAGATCGCACCCGCTTTTTCTCGGCGGAAATTTCCGGTGCCCAGCGGTTGCCAAATGGAAACACTCTCATCTGCGAAGGGGTACACGGGACCTTCTTTGAGGTGACCCCCGCTGGAGAGACGGTGTGGCGCTATGTAAATCCGGTGATAGGCATCGGGCCCCTGGCCCAAGGAGAAGTCCCCCCAAAAGATCACCGGGGGCACGGAATGAACGCCGTGTTCAAAGTGCATCGCTACGGAATGGACTATCCCGCATTTGCAGGAAAGCCCCTGAACTCCGGCGAGGTACTGGAGCGCCCCGCCTCCGAACGCCGAAGTCAGGCAGAGCTTGAGGCACTACCCGGGGCGCAAGGCCCTCCAGGGCCGGGAAAGAAAGGCAAGGAGGGGATGTCGTCGGAGGTCATACGCAGCTTGGGCTATCTGTAGAGGCGGTCAGCCTATACGTGAAACCGAGCTTCACCGTAGAGCCGTCGGTACGATCCAGCTTCGTCATTGGTACCGCCCAAGCGCAGACAGGAATGTCTGCGCCACACTACAAAACAAGCCCCCCCCTGCGACCGCCGGCATCCTTGCCCGCTCTTGGTCATTGGTACCGCCCCAGCCGACAGGGATGTCGGCGCTCCCAGCAAAGCGAACGTTAAAAAAAGCATGGGGCAACCAACCAATGCCGATCCCATGCAACCAAACCGACAAGGGACAACTCCACCTAGACATCGAAAAGACTCAAGCCAACACGCAATACCGCGATTCCCATTTCACGGCGCTGGGCGAATTCTGCTCTATTGGTTCGCCTGGCTTTCTTCTGTTAGAATCCGACATCAATTTCTTTCCCGACGAAGCTCAAGAATTGCAGCAGAGACCATGAAAACAGCACCGTCTAGCCCAACGACACCCCGCCCCTTTCTCAAGTGGGTCGGCGGCAAGGGGCAGTTGCTTGACGAACTTATTGAGCGGTTTTTCTCTGCCAAAGTATCGGGGAGATATCATGAGCCTTTTGTAGGTGGCGGGGCTTTGTTTTTCGGTCTGCACCGTCTCGGGCGGCTGGGCAAATCAAACGCATTCTTGTCCGACAACAATGAGCGGTTGATTGAGGCTTATTGGGGTGTACAGGCGGATGTGGAGGCGCTTATCGCCCTGCTGGAAGGTCATCGCGCCCAACACGACAAGGAATACTATTACGCGATGCGCGGAACAGTTCCCGAGTCCCTCACCGCACGTGCCGCCCGAATTATTTACCTGAACAAGACCTGCTTCAACGGTCTGTTTCGCGAGAATAGCCGGGGCGGATTCAACGTGCCTATGGGGAAGTACCAGAACCCCCCTATTTGCGACCCCGAAAACCTGCGCGCCGTTTCTCTGGCCTTGTCGGGCACAGAGGTATCGGTTCGCCCCTTCGCCGGGGTGCTGGATCACGCGGTGGCCGGTGATTTTGTCTACTTTGACCCGCCCTATCATCCGTTGTCCGCAAGTTCGAATTTCACGGCCTATCACGAGGGCAGATTCGGGGTGTCGGAACAGCAGGCCCTGGCGGCGGTGTATCGTGAACTGGATCAGCGAGGCGTGGCGCTCATGCTTTCCAATTCGATGTGTGACTTTGTCCGCGAACTGTACGCGGGCTTCCGGATTGACACGGTCTATGCCTGCCGTTGTGTCAATCGTGATGCGGGTGGGCGCGGAAAGATCCCGGAAGCGGTGGTCATGAATTTCTGACAGATCCGCAGTGCAATCAGTAGTCGGCAGGGAATTCCGCCTTGATGGTTAGAATCGAGTCCAGATTGGCGAAGAATATGTCCACCAGCGCCGGGTCGAACTGCTTACCTCGCTCGTCGCAGAAATAATCGAGAATCTTCTGCACAGGCCAAGCTTCCTTGTACAAGCGCTTTTGACCGAGGGCGTCAAAGACATCCGCGATGCCGGTGATGCGCCCGTAAAGGTGAGTCTCTTCGCCGACCAGACCCTGTGGGTATCCTTTTCCATCCCAACGTTCGTGGTGCTGATGCGCGAGTGTAGCCGCCGCCTGCAGCATGCGCCCCCGCGCCCCGCGCAACATGTCAAAACCCACGGTAGTGTGCCCCTTGATGACATCAAATTCCGCCGGATCAAGCTTGCCCGGCTTGTTCAAAATAGCGTCCGGAACACCGACCTTGCCCACATCGTGGAGGGGCGAAGCCAGACGGATGATCTCCGCCTCATAGCCGGGAAGGCCGATTTTCTCGGCTAGTAATCGCGAATACTCGGCCACGCGCTTCACATGGTGCCCGGTTTCCTTCGAACGTGTCTCAACAATTTCGCCGAGGGTATACACAATTTCGCGCTGGGTATCCTCAAGGTCGCGGAACAGCCGCACATTTTCCAAGGCGGCTGCAGAGTGATTCGCGATGATGCTCAAGACCTTGAGGTCGCTCTCCGTGAAATTGCTGCCGTCCGCCTTTTCCGTCACATTAAGCACGGCAAGCACCCGGGGATACGTCGACTCAATGGCCGAGGTGTACGGCCCGGCCGTGCCCTTGCGCTCGAGCGGAACAGAAATGAAGGAGATTTCCTTGAGGTGTTGACTGCGCTGCTGCACGGTCGGATCATCGCGAATATCCTGAACCAGCAAGGGGCGGACGTCCCTCGCCACCAAGCCGGAGATGGTGTCCCGGATGTTCACCACCGAACCCATGAGATGATTGGGCAAACCGCGACTCGAGGCGACCCGCAACTGCTGCCCGTCCTCGGTCACGATCATGAGCGAACCACGCACCGCGCTCACCCGCTCCAGGGCGGCATTGAGCACGAAGTTGAACAATTCGCGCTCATCACGCACGGACGCGATATTTTCGCTGATGTGAAAAAGCTCGGTGAGTTCCTGCAGGCGCATGTTTTCCATCGCCAATCGGCGACGATCCATCGCGTTGTGGATGGCCAGCTTGATTTCGCTGAGATTGAAGGGCTTGAGGACGTAATCGTAGGCGCCCTCTTTCACCGCCGCACGCGCCGTCTCGATGGTCGCGTAACCGGTCATCACGATGGACACGAGATCCGGGCGGATTCTGCGTGCCTCGTGAATCAATTCGATACCGTCCATTTCGGGCATCATGATGTCGGTGAAGAGCAGAACATAGCGGGGCTCTTCCGAGATCATCTCCAGCGCCGCCCGGCCGTCCGATGCCAAGTCGACCGCAAAACCCTCATCCACGAGTACATCGTAGAGTAACTCGCGGATTACGACCTCATCGTCAACCACCAGTATGCGGTCCAGCTTATTTTCCATGCGTTTCCCGTTTTTCGGCTTTCTCAGCACCGGCATCGCACATGCGACTCTTCACCATAGAACAAAAGACTACACTGTCGGGCCGTACCGCTGCAAACCCTTCCCGTCAGGGTGCCGGGATCGGATAATCCTTGTAGGCCATGCCTTCCCTGCGTGTGTCCAGAGCGGGCGGGGCTGATGCGCGAAATTCGTCGTGATAGAGTCCGATTTGGTCGGCCGGGATGGGCTTGAACCCAAGCTCCAATGCAGGGGATTCCCTGCGCAAGCGATAATCATCGTTGGGTGCATCGAAGAATTTTGGATCCGCCAACCTGGATTTTTTGTCGAAACCCTTTTCCTGCCACTCCGCCCATGTGAGCGTGGTGGCACCCGGCGCGTCCTTGTAGGCGCGCCAGGCCACCCGCACCTCCTGCTCGGGATGGAAAATCACGTTTTCCCCGATAACGGTGGTCAAGGGGTCAAAGGCGTCGAAATCGTAGACTACCGCCGTGTTCGACCCGGGCTTCACGGTGCTGAGCCCCCGGAAATCATCGGCGGTGTAGGTGATGATGTTTTTTTCGAATCGATTGTTGGCGGGACAGCGGGGATCCGGCCCCATCTTCAACAGATCGGGATAGCGCTCGCTGTACGGTGGCTGCGTGTAATTCATCGCCTGCAGCCGTTCGTTCATGACGTCCCAACAATAGGCGTCCCATCGGGCATCGATGTGTAAGGCGGGGATGCAGTCCACGAACACATTGTTGGTCACCCGGTTGTCGCGACCGCCACCAATCATCACGCCACACAACGGTACCCGGTAAAAAATATTACCCTCGATCGTGGTGCCGCTGCTGCAATCGTCGAGATAGACACCCCATGCCTGATGCGGGGATTCGTAGTGATAGACGCCGTTGGCATCTGCACCGGCACCCGACAATCCGAATCCGTAGATGTCATGAAACTTGTTGTATCGAAGCACATTCCCCCGCTGGGTCCAATCCCGCCCCATGTAGAATCCGCCATTGTCCGCGCCTTGCAGGCAGACATGGTGTATCTCGTTGTATTCGATGAGGTGATCGTTCCCTGTGAGCAGGATGCCGATGTGCGGGGCGTCATGGATGAGATTGTGGGCGACCTTGTTCCCCACGCCCTGCACATCCACGCCCGTCATGTAGGTCTGGAAAAGCGCGCCGAAATGGTGGACATGGTTGTTGACCGCCTCGTGCCCGCCGATGGCGAGGGTCTTGCGGTCACCGCCGATGAGGATAATCCCCCCTTGTCCTGTGCCGAATATATCATTCCCGATGACCCGTACGGCGTTTCCGCCCCGCACCGCGATGCCGTAACCGCCCGTGTTGGTCACCGTGCTTTTCGCGATGAGGCATTCGCGGGAATCCCGGGAGACGATGCCATCACCACGGGTTCCCTCGATGCGGAAGCCAATGAAATTGAGATGCATCGCGCCCTCGAGCACAACCGCGTTCTCAAGGATGGGTACGATGGTCTCCCCCTGCGCCACATCGGAGGGTGGCCAGAAGTACAGGCGCTTTTCTGCCGCGCTGTAATACCATTCGCCCGGGGTATCGAGTTCCGCGAGGATATTCTGCAGGAAATAACGTCGCCCCGGTTCGATCGTATACGGAAGTTTCTGGGCCAGACGCAGGGTATGCGTAGCGGAATCCAGTCCGGCCACTGGGGTGATGGTCTGCCACCAGTTGTAGTTCGGCCAAATCGAAATATCGAGGCCCTCGGTGGACGACCACTGCGCCGGTCGATCTCCGGCATAGATGAAGCTCTGCTCAGGCTCGGTTGCGGCGCGTGCCTTTACGAAAGCCCACTCACCGCCCGGAAGACCATCGGCGGCTTTGTTCGGCCAGCGGGCCAGGGTCTGGCGTTCGCCGTTGAAAAAAAGCTGGCCGGGAGGTGCCGCAATCTCCAGCGGGCATTGCACGATGGCATCACGGAACGGAGCAAAACCGCCGACTAAAACACCTCCGACGAAGCGCACCTTTTCTCCGTTGTACGCCTGCCAGACAACGGGCGCATTGGCGACACCGGAATCTTCCTTGCCGAAGCGGAGCGGTTCCGGCAGGCAATAAACGCCGCCACGCACGTAGACCGAGGCTCCCTGCTGAAGGCCTGTACCTCCACCACTCTCCCGAACAGCCCGTTGGGCCCGCGCGATCGTTGCGAAGGGCCCATCCGTGCTATCGGCGTTGGGTTCAAGCAAATGCCCCTGCCAGGCATCGTTCCCCTTGGGTGAGACTACGAACAGCGGTGGCGCGGCCCAGGTTCCGGACGTCATCACAAACAGCAGAAACATGAACAGCCCCAAGCGATCACGATGGGTCATGGCTGCAGACTCCTCCTATGATTCCAGTAAAAGCGCATAGCCCGGTGGGGGCGGCCCAATCTTGTTTGCCGCAACCGCATCCCGATATCGCGCCAACCACAGCGGCCCCAACTCCGGCCCCGCTGTGCGCAACACCACATCCACAAAAGCCTGCGCGTCCCCCGGGGCAAGCGGAAAATAATCCGGCCCACCACCCCACGAAGCATGAATAAGCCGGTGCAGCAACTTCTCCGGGGTGAGCCGATGCTCAACGCGGCGACACGCGCCTAACCACAGCCGGGGTGCGCCCTGCTTGGTTGTCGCAAACCAGAGATCCGCTGGGGACAGCGCGCCCATGTCAATGCCGATGCGCAGGGTGGGGTCGTAGGCGCAAATCGCCATTTCCATCAACGCCTCGCGAATCCCCTCGCTCACGGGCTTGCTCAACACGCGTGGCGGCTTGCTCATGGCCACAAACTGCGAACCGCGCCCCGTGCCGAGTTCCTCGGTGGTGCCGGACCACTGCGACACATAGCAGAATACGTTGCGCTCCATCTCCTTGCGGCGATGGCGATCGGGCAGAAAGAGGGTCCCAGGTCGCAGCGGCTGTGGAACATGCCGGGGGGCACGCTTGGCCAGACTCACCATGTTCCCCCACTCGATCTCGAGCAATTTCGCCAATTCGCGCTCATTTTTTGCCGCCACATACATGAGCGTGGCGCGCTTCTGGCGGGCATTGGTGATGGACACGCGAAAGACCAGTCGATAAGGGCTCTCGGAGACAAACTCGCATACGAACGAGGTGAAGGGAACCCGGCCGAGCACCGATTCGGCGGCGGCAAACAGCGGCCCGCGCTCGGTGCGGACAGCCCCTTCCGTCGCGCTGGCGAGGGTTTCAAGCCGGTAAAATCGTCGTTTTGCCGCATCGGCGGCGTCCGTGCCGATCCATTTGAATCGGGGACCCTGTGCGTTTTCCGGTTTCGGTTTGCGTGGAGGCATGTTTTTCCCTTCGAAGACAACGGCCGGGAATTTGTTAATCCCGGCCCGCGCTATACACTGTGACAGGCATTCCTATGGTCAACGCCATCGTTCTGGCGGCGTTGCCTTCCGTCACAGCCAATTCCAGCCGGCCTGAACTGCCCCACAACGCCAGCGGCGTTCCTTTCGGGGCGTGTCCATACGTCTCGGCAAATTGCAGGCCCGAATGGCCGCCGACATCGGCCCGATAGGACCAGCCGGTCTCAAGATCCTTTCGCTGGATATTCGTAATGGCATTTCCAAAACGATCAATTTGAATAATTTCACCGCACACCGCACCGGTGGATTCTCGCCGAACTTCCGGGAGTTCCAGCGTGACCAGCTGGGTCACCCTGGGCCCGACGGCTGAAAGAGACGCGCCCAAGGCGACTGCCCCCGCCACCACCGCAAACACATCGCGCCCGTGGAACGTGGGACTCACTTCATCCCGCATCAGCGTGCGATTCTGTATCGCCCAGGCACCGTCCAGCGGGAACTGATGCAAGTAGAGTGACAGCACGCCATTGTCGGGAGCAAACAGCACCTGCCCCCCGGCCATCGCGGCCAGGGCCAGACGCTCGGTGCCCACCCCGGGATCAACCACCACAATGTGAATGGTCCACGGCGGAAAATACGGCATGGCAGCCGCGACAAACAGCGCCGCCTCAATCCGGTTGCCCGGCGCGATATCATGTGTGAGATCCAAAATCTCAGCACGGGGGCACTGCGTTTTGAGCACACCCTTCATAGCGGCGACATACGGATCACGCGTCCCGAAATCGGTGGTCAGCGTGACCAGCGGCCGGTCCGAAAAAGTATCTTTCATCCGTTTTCCCGCATCGAAAACTCCGATCCCATCACGCGGGGTGGGGCGGTCGGGCTGACGCCTTTTCCAGCACGCTAGCTCTCACGCCCCGGCGCGGTCAGCTCAGCTTTTCGAGGAGTTGGGTCAGCCGTTTCTCACTTTGAATGCAGGCGCGCACGGTGTGGTAGTTAATTTTCCACGCGTGGCCCATGTAGCTCCACATGCGGTTGTTATGCTCGTCGAAAAGCGGGTACCACTCGCCCACTTCGTGATTGATGTTGACGTCCATCACAAAACGATGCACGTTTTCGTAGGCGTCCAAGTATTTATCATCGCCGAAGATAAGCGCGGCGTCCAGCATACCCACGAGGACTTCGGCCTGCTGCCAGAATTCCTTGTTGCGCTCGCGGGCCGGGCCATCGTTCGG
>CAIZGN010000497.1 GCA_903932505.1 Candidatus Hydrogenedentota bacterium | reverse complement strand
GTCGGTTTTCATGAGTTTGCTTGGACTTCGGCGATTTCCCGGGTTTCCCGGCAATCCGGATACCCGGCACAGCCCCAGAAGGCCTGCCCGGCACGCGGGCCTTTTCCAGCGGTGCGTCGGCGCATGGGCCTGCCGCAGGCCGGGCACACGGGAGCGTCGGATTGGTCAGACCGGTCTGACTTGTCGGACCTGCGTTTCTCCACGCGCGCCGCGTGCAGGTTTTCGGTGAACCCGCCCTTTTCCAAAAACTCCCGGCTCTGGCTTTCCAGTTGGCGTTTCAGCAGATAGGCGGCCTGGTTCACCGCGCAGAGCATGGCGTTCGCAGCCACTTCGGGTTCCGCTTTGCCCACGAAATGCGACAGGCCGGCCAGCCCGGTGAGGCGCACTTTGCCGGGTTGGGCTGGCGGGAGGTTGGGGGCCGTGTCGTGCTTCAGCCGCTCCCGCATGGCCAGTGCCTCCGGGGAATCCTTGTGCCACACGCGCAGACCCCGCTGCACCAGGAAGCTCTTGTAATCCTTGAGCAGTTCATCGTTCAGGCTGGCGCGGGCCACGTTGGTCAGCTTCATCTCCGATTTCCGGGAGGTTGCCGCCGCACCGCTGCCTTCGCTGATGTTGCGCACGCCACTGCGCGCCGCCTGCACCATCTGGTCATGGGTGCGCGAGCGTTTCTCAATGAATCGGTCACAGAACACGACCGTGGCATCATAGACGGCCTCCGCCACCTTGTAGCTGCGCAGGTGTTCGTAGCCACCGTGCGGCAACAGGACGCCCCCGGGCTGGCTCATGGTTCCCCCTCCATTGCGGGTTCGTCCGGCTCCTCTGCCAGGTTGGACCCTTCGGACTCCTCCGGCGAGCCCGCCCCCTCCAGCCGCAGCTCTGGCAATCTGGCGTCAGCTTCGCGCACGTCCAGCTTGCCCGTCACGAGGTCGTCGGGCATGTGGCGCGTGATCAGCGTTTCGAGACCTTTTTCGGTGGTGTCGGTTTTCATCGTTTAGTCCGCTCCGATTCCAAACACCCGGCGAGGCTGTCCGCTTCCAATCAGCGGCTTGAACACGGTGTAGCTCCTGGATTCGTAGCGAACGCGCCCGGCGGGAATGGCTGGGCTGATGCGCAGGGATTGGGCAAAGGCAAGCACGGCACCGGGCAGAGATTCTTTGGTGAGCTTCGCCGCTTTCCATTCCGCCTCCGGGATCAGCGCTTGGGAGGCCAGCTTGTCCGCTTCTTTCTCCCACTTGTCCTTCTTCCCGCCTTCAGATAGATCATCAAAGAAGGCGTCCATATCATCATTATCCAAGTGCAGGGCCACATGGGCTAGTTCGTGAAAAAGGGTGAACCAGAAATTGTCCAGCCGGTCATGTCGCAGTGTCAGCGCCACGACTGGGGAACCGTCCGGTAGCTTGAGCGCGGCTCCGTCAAGGTGCGTCTTGGGAAGGTGGCGCTCGCAAATGACGTGGATGCCGCTCTTATTGAGAAACTCCTTGGCCAGCTTCGGGCCGGTAGTCAGATAGCTCAGGCGTGACAGTTCCCGGAGAAAGTCTTGAGTCACCGTGCCCGGCTTGTAGGCAGGCAGGGATTCCCGAATCGCCAGCGTGGCCACACGGATGCGCCAGGCGGCCAGCGCGTGCTCATCATGGTTGCCGCCATTGCGCACATGCTGTCGGTTCAGGGCAGGCATCAACGCATTTGGCCCCAGTTTGCCCACAAAGGTGTTCAGCAGGTCTTCGAGCTGGGTCTTTGCCTCCGCCACCGTGCCTTGAAAGCCAACAAACCACCCTCGCTTCACCATTTCTGCTACCGGGAAGTGCTTTCCTTGCTGGAGTGCCTCATCGCTCGGCAGCTTGGCTCCTGCCTCCTGGAGAAGAACCTCCGCTGGGATTCCCAGCTTCACGAGATTGCGGATCATTGCCAGGCTCAGCGCCCGCTTGCCGGAGAGAACCTCCGAGACCTTGGACGCGCTGCCGATGTAGGGGATCAAATCCTTCGCCCTCAGCCCCGCCTGCTCCATTCGGAACTGGATGGCTGCGACGGGACTGGGCAGTTCCATCGGGTATTTTTCCTTCTCGTAGTTTTCCACAAGCAGGCTCAGCAGTTCCAACTCTTCACCTGCGGCAGATGCAGGCTCGGGATCGCCGTCCATGAGCACGTCGATCCGCATCAGGGCAGCCTCGTAGTCGGGTTCGGTTCGGATGATCTTTGGTTTCATGCTCGTTCTCAAATGGTCTTCGCATCAATGTCGTCGTATTCAGCGTGTGTTCCCACAAAGCGGACGAAGACTGTCCTGCTCTTGTAGGCAATTTTCACCACCAGCCGGTATTTGTTCCCGCCGATGTTGAAAATCACCCGATTACCAGCCACCACATCCGCGCTCCCGTAGCTCGCTTTCACGTCGGCGAAGCTTCCCCATTCTGCCCGGCTCGTTTCTGCGAACCATGCGTCCAAGGGTGTCTTCGCCTGCCCGTGTTTTTCCGAGAATTCGCGGAGCGGCTTCCGGCTGATAATGTGCATGGTTCCCTAAATAAATAGTGACGTCAACAAAAAGTTCCCATTTTGGGAATATTGTTTGGTTCTCACTCTGAGGCCTCCGTTTCCCCCTCCTCCAAAAGTGCCTCCTCCGCCATCTCCGAATCGATGGCGGCGGCGGGCGGGGCGGG
>CAIZGN010000496.1 GCA_903932505.1 Candidatus Hydrogenedentota bacterium | reverse complement strand
GGCGGCCCGCATTGGCCGAATCTAGTCCGGCTTGTACCTGGCGACGAAACCAATCGTCATGCAAGGAGGCCTCCTGTTGCTGCTTTACGAAATCACGCATGTAATCACGCAGGAGTTGCGCGCCGGTACGGTCGCGAGATTTCGCAGCTTTGGAAAACTCTTCTTTCAGTCCCTCATCGACCCGGAAGGTAAAGGTTGCGTCGCTCACGATATTCACCCATTTGTGTTACAGGATAAGTGCATTGTAGCACATCGATCACTCTGGCGGTGCTCACACAAATCTATCCGCCGATGATGACGCCCCCGCACCCTGGCAGAGCCCATCAGGCCATTAAGCGCAAGAGTCTCCCCAATTCGACAAGAAGACCAAGCTGGAAAGCATGTGTTTCGAACGCCGCCTACCGCGCCCAGCCCTTTGCCGTGTTCAGATCGACTATGGCCTGATCGCCGCGCTGAAGGATTCCGATAGCGCCTTCCTGTAGGAGTCCATCAGCGTTTGCCGATCCGCGATCAAGGGCGGCGCGGTCGAAGCAGGCTCCTCGCCTCCATGCGCCCTACGTCGCTCGTGGATTGCCATTTTTCACACCACTGGTTGATTCGACGCCGAAGCGTACCCGGCAGCAACCCAGTGGTCATAGAAGGCTTTGGCCCGTGCCATTTACTGGCAGCAGCTACTCGACCAGGGCAAGGTGGAGAGCATCAACGCGCTGGCTGCCGCCGAGGGCGGGGACCGGGTGCGGGTCTACAAGATACTGAAGCTCGCGCGCCTTGCGCCGGAGATCGTGGAGGACATCGCGCGCTGCCGGCAGCCGGTGGGCCTGTCGCTGGAGTTCTTCCTGCGTAATCCCCTGCCTGATGACTGGGATGAGCAGCGCCGGGTAATTGCGGCGCGGGTCGATTGACCGTGACATTTGGTTTTGATTCTCTAGCGCCATGCACTGTGCGGTGCAAACCACCGGCCGGAAACCCGCGTGGTTACTAGAGGTGGCGAGTAGGACGACCTACGCACAAACAGAGAATAGAGAGAAATTCTGGTGCCCAGGGCATCCAAATCGGCATGAAAACGGATGCGTCAAAATACGCATCGCCCGCGAAGCCCCGCCAGCCGCGGGCCTTCGCAGGACGTGACCAACCCCAGAGAGGGTTTGGCCTAGGTGCTTTTGGTGGAGTGGAGGAGGATCGAACTCCCGACCTCCGCATTGCGAACGCGGCGCTCTCCCAGCTGAGCTACCACCCCATGACCAAGGTGCGAATTTTAGCCCTATTCCGCAGCCGCGACAACGTGCCCGTGTCGTGCACCGTGTCGTGCCCGTGTTGCTGCGGGCGCCGGAGCGGGGATATGATGCCTCTTTGTTTGTCCATTGTTTTTCCCCTTGTTCAATTAATCCCGTCTCGGAGCCTGCATGCAGATCAATCCGCCGTTTGGCTACAAGGAAATCGTTCCGCTGTACAAGAACAACAAGGTGACGCTGCCCGAGCCCGGCACGGTGCCGGAGTTCTGCGCGAAGCTCAATGCCATCCCGATCAGCTATACGGAATTTTCCGTCGCCTGCCGCGACTATCCCCTGGTATTCACCAGCGGGGATGAAGGCAAGAGTTTCGCCCCCGTGGCCGTGCTGGGCATCGCCGACGGCGAAAACCTGTTCCTCACCGATGGCGCATGGGACAAGAACATCTACGTGCCGGCCTATGTGCGCCGTTACCCGTTCTGCATGGCACGAGTCAACCTGGACCAGGTGGAGCAGGCCGACCGCCTGATCTGCGTCGAAAAGGCCTTCCTCGACG
>CAIZGN010000495.1 GCA_903932505.1 Candidatus Hydrogenedentota bacterium | reverse complement strand
CCCGAGGAACCATACGGAATGTCGCCGTCCATCAACCTGCGAAAGGCCTTCATCAAGGGAAAACGCTTGTAGCCGTACAGATCAATCTGCGCAAGCTGATTGGTCGCCAGTGTCTTGAGCAGCTCAAACTGCGCCGGGGTCAAAATGTATATTACGTCATACGCCACCCGGGTCAGAAAACTCGTGTTGTGTCCCATCCCGTCGGGGTCATTGTCCCGCAGATACTGAAACCCCGTGTAGTCCGCCACTTTTCCCGGGGGGAAGAACGTCTGCGACTCAAGATTTCCCGTCATCATCGCCAACCCGGAAAACGCCAGCGTCGTGCGCTGTGCCCCGTCTGAAATCGTTTGCGCCATGTCAAACGCAGGTGGCGTTTGACCAAAAACCGGCGGACACACGAGCAGGCAAAGCCCCAAGGTCACAACCTGCGCCACAAACCCGAAACACACCGCACCCGATTTTGAAATTTTCTTGTCCATGAGAATATTCCTTTCAGCCCTGTCAAGTCAGGCAATCTTTTTACCTTTTCCAAGGGATCCTTTGCGATCCGAAGAGAGAAACGCCATTGCGGCAAAGGCCACGCACACCATCTCCGCACCCAAGCCCCACCAACCGGCAACCGGCAGGCTACCCGGTGCATACACCGTCACCTCCATCGGCCCCGCCGTATAAAACGCTTTCCCCTGGTCTATCACCTGACACAGATACCAACCCGAGTCATCCTGCGTTGGTGTCGGATTTTCATATTCCGCACTTGTTTCGCCCGTAAGAGGATCCCCATTGCGAAACCATTGGTAGGTTGCTGTCCCCACACCGCCGGGAAACACCGCATACAGAGAAAAGCCCAGACCCTCTTCCGTCCAACAGCTCCCCGAAATATGCGGCCCCGGCTGAACCGTTATCTGAAGAATCCCATCCGCCGGCGCACCGGTCGAATCCTCCACCCGGACCACAAATCTATTCACCCCCTCATCTCCGGGGCCGGGCCTTCCCGTGATCGCACCGTCCGTGCCCACGGTCAGCCATACGGGGCCGCTCACCTTCGAAAAGGTCAGGGTGTCGCCCGCATCCCCGTCCAGCGCGTCACTCGCGATGGAATTCACATACGAAACGCCCACACCCGCATCCGTTTTTTGAATGGGACTTGCGCTAAACCGGGGGCGCTGATTCACGGGGTAGACTTCGTACGAATACATAATCGACTGTGTCCCGTCCACCTGCGCACGGACGTATTCCAGCGTGGATGATACTGGCGTCACCGAGACCCGCATGTAACCCGGGCTCGCGATAAAGTCCCCCGTCACATAGCCATAGGCTGCTGCCATATTGGCCACGTTGTCCCCCTCGGGACGACCCGGCTGCGGAACCATCTGGTACGTCACGCCGTCCAGTTCTTGGCGCGCAAAGAAGTGGTCGTGACCATGAAAAACAACGTTCACCCCGTTGCGACGCAATATCTCATGGATCGGCGTTGTCCAACCCGGACGCTCCACATCGAACAGATACCGTCCGTCCAAATCATAGCCCCCCCCACTCGAAATACCGGGCGGCTTCCAAGCCCCCGCGCATTGAAGAGTCTGCGCCGCCAACCAGGTTGTGTACAAAAACAAACTTGAAATTTGCGTGACTTCGGGAGAGCGTGTCCTCAAGCCAGGCGTATTGGGTCGCCCCCAGACTTTTCTCCCAAGGTTTCCCCGCGTCTGGTGTCTGTTCGCCCCTGAACCAATAGGGATCCAAGACCACAAACAGCGCGTCCCCCCATTCCCATGCATAATAGTCTTCCAGCAGGCCCTGTGATGCAAAGGGCGTGGTGTTGCCCGAATAGAAATCATTCGGCACCGGGTTGGGGAAATAGAGCTGGCGTAGCGTGTTCGACCACGAAGCCATCGAGGTTCCGCTCGCACTGAAGCGCTGCCACGATTCCCCATCGTGATTGCCCAGCACCAGGTATAGCGGCACTGAATGCCCCAACAGGCCAAAATAGTAGCGCTGGGCGATATACTGCCGGAACGCCAGCGTATAGCCCGGCATGCGTTTCTCCGTCATGAACGTGTCCCCGAGATCCACATGAAAGTCGCCGTGATCTCCTAGGGAGGAGAGCAGATTTCGAGTGTACACCGGCAGACCTGCGGCCGTGTCCAGATGAGAATCCGCCTGAATCGTAAAGGTGTAGGGTGAGCCCACCGCGCGCTGCGTGTGGAAGTTGCGGATGGCATCGGAGGAGAACTCTACCGCACCCGGCACACGCCAGTGGAATTGGTAATACTGCGTCGCGTCCGGCGTAAGCGCGCTCAGCAACAGCTCCACTGGCTCCCCCGCCGCAAAGGTTTTTACCCCGCTCTGGTGATCCAACGCCTCGGCACCATCGCCATACGCAATGTACCCCTCGATGGTGCTGTACGCAAGAATGCTCAGCGTCACACTCTCCGCCGTCGGACGCCCCAGGATAATGTCGTAGGTGTGTGCCGGTACGTCCGTGTAGAAACCCGGATCCGCAATCTCTCCTTCCCCTTCTCCCTCACCCTCGCCTTCACCTTCCCCTTCACCGGGCAGGACGTCATATGTATACGAAACCCGGCTGTTGGCCACACCATCCGCCGCAATTTGCGTGCGAACGTATTCCACCGCTGCCGCCGCCGGGTCAACCGTTACCCGCACATACCCCCCGTTGGTATACGTCACCGCAGGCGCGGGATAGGCGTCCACATTGTCCGGCGGGGTCCCGTCCACTTCATAATCCGCCGGTTGGGGCAGTTCCTGATACACCACCCCGTCCACCACCTCCTTCGCAAAAAGATGGTCATGCCCTTGAAAGAAAATGTTCACATGATTGGCCACCATCAACTGGTGGATCGGCAAAGGCCACGTTGGACGCTGTGCCCCAAAGCCCCAGGTGACCCCGTCCGCATCATAGCCGCCCCATTCATAATAACGGGCCACACTCGCCCCGCCCCGACCTGTGCCCGCCACATGGTGCGCAAACACAAACTTGTACTTCGCGCTGCTTCCCTCCAACGTGGCCTTCAGCCACTGATACTGGGCGTCTCCATGCGTGATCAGCCACTTGTCTGAAACCTTTGTGCCGCCCCCAAAGACGTTGTCCACACAATAGGGGGATTCCCAATAAGGGTCGATAACCACGAACAGCGCATCACCCCACGTCCAAGCAAAATAATTCCGGAGCAAATCGATATTCGCCACATTTTCGGTGTTTCCTGTGAAAAATCCATCCGGGGCGGGTTGTGGATAGAGGGAATTGCGCGCGTTCTGCGCCCAAACCGCCACATTGTTTGCGGTGCCGTCCAGAAGATACCGCGCCGCCTGCTCGTGATTCCCGTTCACAAGAAACAGCGGCACCGAACTCGCCAGGGGAGCCAGATACGGAATCTGACGCGTGTAGCTCGCCTCCACCTGCGCCTGGGTCACGGTCAAGGGATCCAGCAAGTCGATGCTGAAGTCGTCCCCGATAAGAAAGTAAAAATCCGGCTGATCCGAAGCCACATTCGCCAGCGTCTGCGTATAGCGCTCCGCGAGAAATTGCTGCGACCGTTCCGGATGTGAATCCCCCTGAACACCAAAGACAAAATGACTCCCCGCAGCGCGCTGAGTCATAAAGGTGTGTTCTGCGCCCGGCGCAAAAGCGTCCGCACTCCCCGCACTGCGATACCGAATCCGATAATAATACCGGGTATCGGCGTTCAACCCGTCCATCGTCCAAGTACCCGGTACCAGTGCCGCCAAAGTAGCGGTTGTCGTCTGCGCGGTATATACCGAGGTCGCAGTGCCATACTCAAAGTAGGCTTCCTGTGCCGCATCCGCCCGCGCATTCACAGTCACCGAGTGATTCGTCGGACACCCGAGAATCTCTGTGATACCCTGCGAATGCGCCGCACCTGAAAACAGGACGCCCAGAAACATCCCGATCAAACAAATCCCAAGTTTCTTCATCATTTCAATCCCTTCTCCTTGCATCATGGTCACCTCCGTTCATGCTTGCCGCATACCATACTCTACTACGGGTAGATGAACAAGGGGTGCTGCTTTTTATTACAAAACTGTCATAAAGCAGCACCCCCCGGTGCGAAACCCGATCACACGTCATCCGACACCCCGCCGGTTGCCGTCTTCATGCCTGAATCCATCCATGGGAGGCTATGGCGCTTCCCCGACACCGCCAGAATCAGCGCCACCAATCCGAGAAATAGCGCGTCTCCGTCAGAGTGTCCCGAACCGCGTGTGCTCGCAGCAGAACACCCCACAGAGGCCTTCGTATCCACTGTACTCTCGCCTTCCCCTTCCCCTTCCCCTTCTCCTTCTCCTTCTCCTTCTCCTTCCGAATTGTCCTCGTCAACCACGACTTCTTCTCCTTCTGTCTCGCCTTCATTGCCAAACACAGATTCCCCTTCGCCCTCGGTGAGAGTCGCGCTTTCGCCTTCTGTGGCCTCCGGTCGTGCATACACCACCTGCAACTCCGCACTGCCCAAAATTAAGCCTTGCATCGCCGCGAGTATCACCTCTCGGCTCACCGCCTCCGGGGCCACGGTGATCGTCGGTGCTGCGGACAAGGCATAAACCGTGTAGATGTAGGTTTTTTCCCCGGGCCCTTGCGAACAGGGCGGTTCAAATTGGGCAAGCCCGTTCACGCTGTTGTTCCCGAGGGTTCCTACGCCGCTCGTATTCAGCGCAAGGCTCGTGACATCGCCCGGAATGTCGTAGAGAATCCAGTACCATTTGGTCATGTCCGGGGCTTCGTGGTGCATGATGACGGCAAAGCTAGCCGTGCCCACAGGTGCCCCGCTCCAATCCAGCGGCAGGGTATCACTTGCGCCGTCACAGGTAAATTCCGCAGGCAGAGAACCGTGATCTGCCACTTCCGAACTGTGCAGCACAAATGAACTTTCGCCCTCAAAGACCGCTTCTCCTTCCTGCGTTCCGACGCCAAACAAAAAGTCGGTATTCGTGATCGCAGGCATCGATACCGGCTCAGAGTACAGGTACGCCCCCGCGCACGGAAGCGCGTTCCACTCCTCGCGAAGCGCCACGATTTGGGTCTGCTGCGCCGCACTAAGGCTCGCGTGTACCGCCGCGAAGTTGGTCGCGTAGTGGTAGACAATCGCCCCGTCCAGTCGCCCGTATTCTTCCGCGAGCGAAAGAACCGTCGCCTTGTCCACCGAGCTTTCCACCATAAAGCGCCGCAGTTGGGTGGCGATGGCGGTTCGGGCGGCCACTATGCCAAGCAGGTCGGCCCGCTGAGTTTCCACCAGACTGGTCACCAGGCTCGCTTGTGTGGGGGTGAGCTTACCGAGCAGCGCATTGCCCATGTCACCGGTTAGATTTTCCGGAATCGTGTAGTCCGGATTCCCCATCGCCGGCATGTCCTTCATGTAAAAGGAGCCGAAATACGTCCCCTGGCGCTCCGGGCAGAAATAAACGTCCGAGTCGATCGAGCCCGCGTACCAACTGTACATTTCGCTTGCGTAGGTCATTACCGCCACATTTTCCACTTGGCTG
>CAIZGN010000494.1 GCA_903932505.1 Candidatus Hydrogenedentota bacterium | reverse complement strand
GGGCCATTTTGCCCGTGCACCTTTACGGACAGTGCGCAGACCTCTATCCATTGCGCGAAATTGCCCAGCGACAGGGGCTCTATCTCATCGAGGACGCGGCCCAGGCGGTGGGCGCAAAATACGGGGACGAACCCGCCTGCTCCATCGGCCATGCAGCCGCACTGAGTTTCTACCCCACCAAGAATCTGGGCGGCGCGGGGGAAGGCGGTATGGTCGTGGTGAACGACATGTCCCTCGGCGACACGGTACGGCTTCTTCGCACCCACGGCGCGGGGCAGACCTATGTCCACGAGCTGGTGGGCACCAACAGCCATCTCGACACCTTGCAAGCGGCGGTGTTGTTGGTGAAGCTACGGCATCTGGACGAGTGGAACGCCAAGCGCAGGGCCCATGCGGCCTACTACAATGCGCGACTGTCAGAGTTGCCCGAAGTCAAAATCCCGGTGGAGGCGCGTGGCAATTACCACATCTACCACCAGTATGTGATCCGGCTTCCCGAACGCGACGCCGCCCGTGAGCTGTTTCAGGAACGCGGAATCGGCTGCGGAGTGTTCTACCCCGTTCCCCTGCACAAGCAGGAGTGCTTCGCCTTTCTCGACTGCGGCAAAATACCTTGCCCGGAGGCTGAAAAGGCCAGCCGGGAAGTCTTCGCGCTGCCCATCTACCCGGAACTCACGCAGGAGCAGCTCGACGAGGTCATCACCGCCGTGAAGGATCACCTAAGCGGACTGTAGATATCCCGCGCAATTACAGCGTCAATAGATACTCCACAAGGTCGTTGATGTCCTGTTCGCTGAGGGACTTGGTGGTGCCGTGGTTGTCATCGGGGTTGAAGGTGGTGACAACGTCCTTGAGGGTCGCGGCGCGACCATCATTGAGATAGGGCGCGGTGCGCCATAATTCGTGCAGGGTGGGGGTGTCGTATGATTTTCCAGTATCCAGCCCCTTGGCAGTGCCAATGTCATATTCGCTCTTGTCAGTGAAATACTCACCCGCGTGACATTGCGCGCAACCCGCCTTTTCAAAAACGGCACGACCACGCTTGGCCGCTTCGCCGGGGGCACCATTGACGAGATAGGGACTAAGTACGGGCTTCAACGACTTCAAGAACTCGTCGATGGCCTTCGCTTCTTCTTCGGGACGAACCGCGAACAGAATGTGCCGGATACCTGCGCGAACGGCAGCCTCCGCAGACTCGCGCACACCGCTCATCATGGAGGGTGGCGTCGCATGGGCGAACAAGAGGCTCTTCGTGTTCTTGGGATTGCCCATGCCATCGTTGAGAAGATCCCAATTGAGCGCATCAACACGAACTCCGGGATGGCAACTGGAACAGCTTTGCCACTTTTGGAAACAAAGGGTGGCATCGAAAAAAAGTTGTTCGCCAAAGCGAACCGGATCCGCTTTGGGCTCGTTGCCCAGCGACCAGTTTGCCGCAAGGGGCCGCGCCACATTGTCGAGATCCACCACGCTGATGTTGCCGCTGAAATAATTGGCCACATAGGCTTTCCTGCCAACCAGCGCAAGGGAGCGCGGGCCATTTCCATCGAGACGGATGCGGCGGCGGATATCGACCATGAACGAAAGGTCGTTGGGCACATCTTCGGGCTTTTGCGATACCTCGCTGACCGGTTGGCCAGCGGCCAGCTTGTCCAATTTGGCATGCAATGCGGTGCGGTCGATTACGCTCAATTCATGGGTGCCTGCATGCGTCACGCAGAGCAGACCACCATCCAAGGTGCAGGCCACCGCCCAAGGATTCGCCGCACCTTGATCCACGCTGTCCAGCAGTACCGTGTTCAACAGCGCCTTCTTTTCGATGTCGACGATACTCACCGCGTTGGTGTTCATCCACCCGCGTTCGAGCTGGGTGGTGGGCAATTGATAGCGTGCGAGGATATGGGTCACATAGGCGAATTTTCCATCCGGCGAGACGCAGATTCCGTGCAACGACGAACTGCCGTTGGGCAACTGCACATTGGCCGCCACCGTGCCTTGGGCCGGGTCGATGATGGAAACATAGGCGGCCGTATACGCGCCATCGGCCGCGCCCGAGGGCAGCAGATTGGCCACCAGAACCCACCGGCTGTCTGGCGTCGCCACCGCCGCTACGGGCTCACGGGAAACGACAATCTTCGCGGAGGGCTCCATCTGGTGTGCGGGATACACGGCAATATTGTTGTTGAATTCATTGCACACGAACAGCGCCTTGTAGTCCGGTGTGGTGACTGCCGCCACGGGCGTGTGCCCTGGATTAAGCGTGGCGTGCACAGACAGGTCGGCGGTGTCCACGACATACACTTTGCCGTCCACCCCGCCTGCCGTCACGAACAGCATTTTCCCATCGGGTGCGAGCGACAAACCCT
>CAIZGN010000493.1 GCA_903932505.1 Candidatus Hydrogenedentota bacterium | reverse complement strand
GCCCTCAGAAGTTCGAGGCAATGCTTGGCTTGGGGATGGTTGTTTTCTTCCGCTGACCCCCGGCGTTGGAAATTGGATACCAATTCGCGCTCTTCAGCCGCAAGCCAGTTGAGCGATTTCTGAACGGAATCCTGGCCGACTGGCTGGGCGAGCACCACGTATGCGAAATGACGGCCGCCCATATTCCGAAGTAGCGCCTCCAACCAAGCGCCTGTCGGGGTTGGGGATTGCGCCGACGCCGCGTCAACCGTACTTAACGAAGGATTCCCGGTCAAAGCCACGATATGGTCCAGCTCCGATACATGCTGTTCGACTCCGGCATAGTCGTTGGGCTTGGAGAACTCACAACACGGAAAGCAAGACAACAAGCGTGGCTCCCAAGCCAAACCAACGTCCCCGGAGCCGGGCAGCGCGAGATAGATAGCCGTGTTTGCTGCGTTGCCAGTAACCAGAAATCCCCACGGACAACCAGCAGCATACAGGCCGGACACAAACGCCTGCTGAGCTTGAAACAGCGAGCCAGAGGCCGCGCCGGACTGTGCCGGAGGCCGCGCCACACTGGAAACCCGGATGAGGCCCCACTGTGCGCCGAAGTGCTGCGCCGGCCGCTGTGGCAGCAGGCTCTCGATTTTCTTTCCTTCGAGAAGGTGGATACGTTCGGTGATGTTCATCGCTGACCTCCGAGTTCGTGCATTTTGTGCATCAGCACTTGGGTGGGTTCCCAGAAATAGGCAACCAACGAGAGGATAAAAGCGACGGTGAGCGCAAAACCAATCCAGGAGTAGGAACCTTGGAGTTCAACGCGGCTGCGGGTGCGATGATTAAAGCCGCGTTTTACAAACAAAGTGCCTCCGCGCCATCGTCCCCAGAGGGAAACGAGATCATCCGTGGAGATGTTGCCAAGGCCGATATGGCCTTTCATCCTGACCATCCATTCCGTCTCGTCATCGTCCCTCACGCGAAAATAGCGGACCGGCACCATCTCCGTCTCGTGTCTGCGGAACGGGCTCAGGATGGTGTGCAGGTGGAGCAGGGAGAGCAGGTTGTTCGGCGAGATAAATCGCAGGAGATAAATCATGCCAGCCACAGCCAGGAGGGCCGGGAGGGCGCCGAGTTTGACCAAAACGGCATGGAGCAACAACAAAGGGGAGGCCAGCAAGAGGAAAAACCAGAGCAATTTGGTGAAGAACCTATACCAATCGAAATCAGGTTTCTCTTGATATGCCGACTCCATCAGGATCACCCGACCAACAATGTCACCCTGGAGCTCTGACGCCGTGCTCGGCTGAGGAGTGGACAAGGACGGCACCGTGAGCGGGACCTGCGGTTGCACAGTGTCTTTTGGGGATACGAGCCAAGGCCAGGCTTGCGGGTCTGTGGCTTGTGGTGTTGAAGCCCCCTCCCCCCTTGAGGTCAGGGCGGGCATATCCGCGTCCGAGTTGCTGGCAAACATTGGCAGCATCGAACCGCAGGTTCCGCAGTTCAAAGCCTCTACAGAATTGCTCTGGCCACATTCGGCACATCGCACTTTGGAAAGTGACATTTCCTGACGGGTGTTCATTGAGATTGCTTGGGACTGGAGGTTATTGGGTGGTTGGGTCTGCGGTTTGGGTGCCACGCGTGCCCGCCCTGGCCGCGAGAAGGTCGGTTTATCAATGTTCAGGATACGAACAACATCGCAGAATCAGGGTTCGAGCAAGACCACGGAAGTTGGAGGGTCTTGGCGATCCCGACAGGCAAGGTCCGTGAGGGGCGGAAAAGTCCGCCCCTCACAGATTGATCGGCTAGCGGCCGAAGCCGTCAGCGCCGACCGGGTTGCGATGGCCCAACGCCAGCGATTCCTCCACACCGCCGACATTCAGACCATGCTTCCGCATGAAGGCCAAGACCCGCTCACGCTCGACTACGTAAGCAGGATTATTCTGCGGATCACAGCCAGGGGACTCGGCCGTCAGAGTGTCGATCTTCTGGTCGAGGTATTGTCGCAGTTGTCCTGCAAACTTGCTGCGATCCCCCGGACCTGCCGCAGCCATGACAGTCTCGATGGCGTTTTCGACTTCGGACAGAAGGTCCGGGTTGTTCGCCAACTTGATCCCAACCGTCTCCACGGTCTTGCCCAGTGGCATGGGTTGCTCTTCGCCCAGTTCCTTGATGTGGCGCAAAAAGGTGTAGAGTCGGTTCGGCGCGCCGTTTCCGCTCACGGAAGGAAAGTCGCGCTGGGAGATGAATCCCAGCGGAATCGACACCGTTTGCGCGATGCGCGCCCGCTCCAACACCTCTGGCTGGGGTGGGAACAGGTCAGGATAGCACTCGGCCATGTCGTCCTTCATGATGTGGAGCGGCGGCGTGTTCGCTTGTTTCCGGTGTTGCTCATAGGCTTCCTTCATCTCCGCGACACCTTGCAGCGCTCGAAGTGGGAACCCGCCGCATTCCTGGAAAAACATGATCTGGCTGCCGTCCTCGACAGCGCGGACTGCATCCCGGACGTCCCAGCCATTTCTGGCCAGGCTCGCGATGACACGGGAGTGATCCTTGTCCGGGTCGTTGTCCTTCATGCCGCCTCCGCGCAAGCCAGCGCCGTGAACTTTGATCAGGTCATTCCCTACATTCCAACCCCCGTCCTCCAGGGCCGGAGTCAGGCGAATGTAGGGCGCGCTCTTCCGGATCACCTGGCGAAGGGAACTGTCGAGCGTGTCATCGCCCTGGTGTGCGGCCGAGATCAAGTCGTGCGCGGCGAAGTCGGTGTCTTCGAGGCCGGTTTCGGTCAGGTCTCCGACGGCTTCCAGTGCCGCCTCCACGAGTTTGGCCATCAACACAGGCACATCAGCGCGCTCCAAATCCCGCAGGTTCTGCCCGGTCGCTTGCAGAGCCTTCTGCGACACCATGCTCGCCGAATATTGGTCGCCCCGCCGCTGACGGAGTCGGACCTCCATCGTGTCGAGCAAGCTGGTGTCATACAGGAGGGTGCCCACATTCTGACTCTGCGTGGCCTTTTGATTCCAGGCCCGAGTCTGCTTGAGAAGTTCTCCCTCCAAGTTGGCGAGCGTCGCCGCATGGCTGATCAACTCCTCCTCCAGTTCGCCGAGGAATTGCACCACCTGATCCATCAGTTCCGCCGCCTGGCGGCGCGCCCGTTCTTCCACCTTGGCACGGCACCAGTGGGCACAGGTTTGCAGATACTGGTAGGCCGCGTCGCAGACCACCTTGCGCTTGCCGATGGGGGACCACTTCCTCACAACCTCGTCAAGGACTGCCAGATCTTTGCTGGCCTTCGCCTCGATGATGGCAGAGAGCGACGGCCCTTTGTTGCCCGTAACGGCGTCAATCACGTAGACGTCGCCCAAGGCATTGGCGATCCGGTTGGCGTTGCCGGCCTCGTTGACGAGAATCTCCTTCAATTGTCCGAGGCCGGACTTGAGCTGCTGGATGGCACAAACCGCCCAAGCAGGACCGAACTGGGCGGAATCCTCGAACATCCGGTAGCATTCCTCCCGGAAGAACTTCTTGTAGGTCTTCAGGGCTGCCGCCTTGTTCGCTTCCAGTTTGCGAATCCGTTCGCCCCACTGCATGCGGTCCGAACCTTCGTCATTGAAGTCGGTGCGCCACTTCTCCCACGCGTTCTTGACGCGGCCAATGAACTGATTGAACGGCCAGTTCTCGGCGATCCACTCTTGTTTCACCGCCTCGGCCAGCGAATAAGGCGTATCCGTCAGGCGTTCCTGGTGTTCCTGAACGACGGTTGCGAACACACCGGCCTGATTCAGCCCGTTGGCTTTGAGGAAATCCCGCACCAACCAGCCGCGAACCGTCCCGACCAGCGACTGTTCCCGAGCTTTGGTTCGGATCGATCCCACCACCGATTGGGCGAGGTCTTCCTCGGGAGCGTCGGCGGCGATGATCGCCTTCACCGGTTCTGCCTTCTTGTCGATCCACTCCTGCACCGCCTGAAGAGCGAGTTGGTGGGCAAGCACCTGCCTGATTTCCGGTAGCGGCACCTGCGCGGAAGACTGTCCAAAGCTCATGAAACCAATCGGGCAGTCGGCACGATCATTATGCGTCAACCGGTTCTTGATGTTGGTTCGCAACCCCTTTTTGAAGGCACCGAAGCTGCCGGTGAACTCGTGGTAGATCGTGGAATCGATCATGTGGTAGATGTCCTTGCGATGCAGGTCCACATCGGCATTGCGGGCGTCCACGAGGTAGCAATATTCGAACGGAGGCTGCCTGTTGAACGTCACCCGGTGCACCGTGTCCCGCAGGTAATCGGCTTCCCAAACCGGCTCACCAAATACGGACGCGAGTTGGTTGGTCGGCGAGTACAGGTAGCAGTAGTAGTTCAGCTCCTTGAGGACCGCGTAACCATTAGCGAGCGCATTCGTCCCCGGCAGATCCTTGTACGCTTGGGGCAGCACGCCGTATCCGACGATCTGATTCGAACCGGTGATGCCCATGTCGGTGAGGATCTTCCTGACCAAGTAGGCCATGTCGAGCCACAGGCCGGAACCCGTTCCACCGCCCAGGCCCGCCACGATGTAGATGTTGATGCCTTCGTCGAGTTGAATCCCGTGGTGGGTCCGCATGTAGGTGGCGACCGAGTCGGTGCGGATCGCATTAAGCTGTTTCTCAATCGCCGCACGAATGGCGGAATAGTGATACCAGAAGGCGATCCGGGCCATCTGGCGGACCGTGCCGGCCCCGTCCGTCACGCTCTTAAGGTTCTCGAGCTTCGGCAAGTCGAACCAACTGTAGTGCGGATAGTTGCCGCGTTTCATGCCGCGATACAACTCCTCCGCCTGAGGGATTTCGATGTTCACGAATTCCTGATCCGACAGGCGAATGTGTTTCTCCACCCGTAACTGGTGCTCCTGCCACCACTTCGGATCGGTGTCGAGGTAGAGGTAGCGGATCATCGGCACGTTCTCCAAGTTCCCGTATTTGTCGATCATCCGCCGCCGGTCGCTGGCGATAGTCTCTGCGCCAGTGCCGCCGATGCCGATCACGCAGCCACGTTGATATTTGACCGATTGGATGCTGTTTTCTGCTTTTTTCATGATGGTGTGTTCTGGTTGTTGTTGATTTGGTGTTTTGAGTTGATGTGTCAGTTGGTCTTCGTTGGTTCCGTTGCTTCCCACTCCCAGGCAAAATCGCCATGCGCCGCCGGGCTGGGCGCGGCCGTTTCCGAAAACGGCTCAGAATCCGGTGAAGCCGGTGATGGCCTTCCGGGTTTCTGGACCGCCGAAATTGCGACCGCCCGAGGTGGTGAAGATAGACCTCGGACCAAAATACGCCTGCCTTGGCCGATGTTCTGGACCGTCAATTCCTGTCCGTCCGAAGAAAGGAGGACCGCCCCGTTGAGAGGTTCAACGACAAGATTGCTGGATTTGCCAGCACGCTTGATCCGAACCGGCGCATCTGGGGTGAGTTCGCGGACCCCGTCCGCACGGGTGAACACGATACTACGACAGACCGAGGAGTTTTCCGGCCAGAAATAGACCGGAAGCTGCAAGGCCCGTTGGCGTTTCCGCCTGAGCATTGCGGCAGCGGGCAGACCCAACAGTGAACTGCAACCCACAAATATCAGAACCTTGGCCCAGATCGGTTTGGGCTTCAGCACTTGAATGACCACCCTATGCTCGATGGGCGCTTGGTTCGTGTCCGCCGGATATGCCGTGAGCACGGCAACAGAGTTGGTGACCTCCCCATACGTATGCTGCGGGTTGTTGTTCGTCGAGGACTGCCCATCACCGAATACCCAGCGGAGCGCCCGGCAATCGCCACCAATCTTGCTCGAAAACTGAACCGTCAACGGAGCCACACCGCTCTTGGGAGACACACCCATCTGGACGGTCACAGACTCGAATCTTGGATAGACAATGATTTTGCGCACGGCGTCTGATGTTCCGCCTGGGCCTTTGACTTTCAATGAGATGACCGTCTCCCCGGCATGATCCAACACCGGTTCGAAATGACGCATTTGGCTAACGTTTACACCGTTAATGGACCATTTCCACAGTTCAATTAGCCCCGTACTCTCATCCAGCAGCCGCAAACGATCCCCTACACGCAAACGGGCTTCGAGGATCGTAAACGCGGCTTTGGGGGCGTGGACTTGCGCAGGTGCGATTACCCTGATGACATGCGAAGCAGCCACCGTGCCATGACCATGGGGGCTGATCGCGCGTAATCCGACACTAAAGGTATTGGTTCCACCCGG
>CAIZGN010000492.1 GCA_903932505.1 Candidatus Hydrogenedentota bacterium | reverse complement strand
TGCCACCCTATCCCCGTATTGATTCGCCTGAAGGCCCAATCTTCACGGACGTGCTTGGAGGTGAACCCATCGAATACAACATCGCCGTCCCTCTTTCGGCGGTATTCTGGGGCGATGATATCGGCCTTGATTCCGATCCGGAAACGCTGGCGATCGCGCAGCGCACTCTGCGCCTTATTAATGTCTGGAAGCCTCATCAAGGGTATCTCGCCAAGGTGCGGCGACGCTTGGGAATCTACGAGGCCAACGACGGATGGAACACCGAAAACATGCTGCAGTCCCAAAGTGGGACGAGCTGGCTATTTCCGTGTGTTCCCCCGGATTTCGACGGTGGCTTTGAGAATTTTGGCGCGCAGGGCGGTTTCGTGGTCGCCGCACAACGTAATGCAGGCGGTTTACAGTGGGTACGCGTCCACTCGCTTGCGGGGAACCCTTGTACCTTGGCGATGCCGGGGCTAAACGCCCCGTTGTCCGTGACCGATCTTCAGGATCAACAGTTGGTGAGCGCCCAAGAAACGGGAGCAAGACTTCATTTTGATACCAAAGCCGGTCGCGACTATCGTATCGAACCGACGCACCCATAAACCGGTCGGCAATCTCGCCTAACGGCAACAGGCCTCATTTTTCCGATTGGGAATTCTGCAACCTGGCTCGGGGTTAATTTACACAGCGTGTTTATCGTTGAACCCAGGAATCAGGGGCGGGAAGGAAGGTTGCAATGTTGAGATTAGGAACGGCTGCATTCATTTTCATGGTGTCTACGTCCGCTTTTGGGGTGTCAGACTATCAGTGGTCTTTTGACGCGAGCGGTAATAGTAGTTACACGGTTTCTTACGCATCGTCGCCCGATGTTTATAGCGGGGCCTTGGGCGCGACGGATCCATCCATCACGCTCATCGAGACGAAGCGCTACGAGATCAGTGTGATGGATGCCGGATCCCATCCGGTGCAAATTATTGCGAAGGCGGCCTCATCCAATAGCGATGTCGTCCTCTTGGCCCAAGGCCCGGAGGTTGGTTTGCTGGAATCCGACCCCGATGTGAATTGGGTCGATGATGGCATGGTCATGGATGCCAAGGTGGAATTCACCGTAAGCGCGTCTCTGATATCGGCGATGAACCAAGGCGCACTGATTCCCGGCTACCGCTGCGGAAACCACCCCTCGACCATGCGCGGTAATTTTGGAACGCAGGCACCACCGGTACCCGAGATCCTCGATCCCATTGCCCCGCATATTGCTCCGGGGGATGCCCGCATCGAACTTGAAGTGGTGGCGTCCGGACTTCAAGCCCCACTCGGGCTGTCGTTTCCCGATGGCAACCCCAACCGTTTCTTGGTCTATGACCAGGTCGGTTTGGTCACCCTGTGGAATAGCGGCGTATTGGCACCGACTCCTTTCTTGGACGTCCGTTCGCGCCTAGTTACCTTGGGTATCGCGGGTCCCGGATCGTATGATGAACGGGGACTGTTGGGCTTTGCCCTCCACCCCTCGTTTGCCAGCAATGGCAAGTGCTACACCTACACCTCCGAACCGATAAGTGGGGTGGCCGACTTTCCCCTCTCCATGACCGGCACACCGGATCATCAGTCCGTGGTGGCAGAATGGACCGTAAACGGAGGGGATCCGAACACCGTGAACCCTGCCAGTCGCCGCGAATTGATGCGCATTGACGAGCCACAGTTTAACCACAACGGTGGCGCGCTTAAATTCGGGCTGGATGGCAATCTCTATATTTCTGTCGGTGATGGTGGCAACGCGGACGACGAGGGCGACGGGCACAGCGCGGGTGGTAACGGCCAGGATTTGAACAAGGTGCTGGGCAAGATTCTCCGTATCTCTGTCGATGGCGCAGGCAATCCATCGGCCAACGGGCAGTATGGCATTCCTGCGGACAACCCGTTCGTAGGTGCGGCTGGCATTGACGAGATCTTCGTGTACGGTTTGCGCAATCCCTTCTCCATGAATTTTGATCCGGACACCGGAAAGCTCTACGTGGGTGATGTGGGCCAGAACAAAATTGAGGAGGTCGACATTGCGGCTTCGGGGGCGAACTACGGCTGGCCCATCAAGGAAGGATCCTTCTATTTCCATGGCAACGGCGCTGGTGATGGTTATGTATCGAACATCCCGGACGTCGTTCCCGACCCGGGCAATCTCGTGGAACCCATCGCGGAATATGACCACGACGACGGATCGTCCATCATCGGTGGATGCGTCTACCACGGGCTGGAAAATTCACTTTTCGGCAAGTATATTACCGGCGATTTCGGTACCTCGTTTGGCACGCCCTCCGGTCGTCTGTTCTACTTGGCCTCTCCCGGTGTATTGAAAGAAGTGCAGATAGGCTTCCCCAACCGGAACTTGGGATACTGGCTGAAAGGCTTTGCGGAAGGTCCCGATGACGCGCTCTACGTCCTCGGCTCGAAGAACCTCGGCCCCAGCGGGGGTACAGGTGCCGTGTTGCGTGTACAACCCTTTACGGAGTCACTTCCCGCTTCCAACTTCAAAGGACAATTGCTTCTCGTTACCTTGATTTGTGGTCTGGCCGCCGGCCAAATGTTCAGGAAGGTGGGAATGAAAGCCCAAGGCCGCGTATGAGCCCAATGAAGATTCTTGTATTTTTACCGCAAGAGACCGCGCCATGAGTTGACCCGTGACCGAGGCAACCCGTAGTATTATTCGCGGGACGGGAGACTCGATTCATGGGTTGGACTAGAATCTTATTGGTGATTGCCTTAACCTCTTTGCTTGCCGGGTGTCTACCCGGCAAGCCAGAGGTAGTTGTCTATACGTCATTGGACGAAATGTACTCTCAGCCCATCCTCGATGACTTTACTGCTAGCACCGGCATTTTGGTCAAGGCAGTCTATGACACCGAAGCGGCGAAGACGACTGGTTTGGTCACCCGCCTGATCGAAGAGAAAGACCGTCCGCGAGCGGATGTCTTTTGGAACAACGAGGTCGTACAAACCATCGTATTGAAGGGCAAAGGGGTGCTGCAGGCCCATCCCTCACAAGCTGCCAAGCCCTTCCCCGACCACTTCAAAGACCCACAGGGTTTCTGGACCGGATTTGCCGCCCGGGGACGGGTAATCATCTATAACACCAATCTGGTGACCACACCGCCCACGTCGATTCAGGCATTTCTCGATCCGCAGTGGAAGGGCAAGGCGGCCATGGCGCGGCCAATTTTCGGGACGACTGCCACGGAGGCCGCCACCCTGTTCGCGCTTTGGGGCGAGGAGAAGGCCAGGGCCTTCTTTGAGGGCATCAAGACCAACGGGGTGGCTGTACTCGCGGGGAACGCCTCGGTGCGTGATGCCGTGGCGCGTGGCGACTATGCGTTCGGTTGGACAGACACCGATGACGCCAACGGGGCGGTGGAAGATGGCTTGCCTGTAAAATGGCTGTTTCCCGACCAAGACGGCATCGGGACGCTCATCATTCCCAACACGGTATCCATGGTTGCGGGTGCCCCACATCCCGAAGCGGGGCGCGAACTCATCGATTATCTATTGAGTCCCGCCGTGGAAGCCAAGCTCGCCAACCTGCGTTCGCTGCAAATCCCATTGAATCCTAATGTGCAGACACCGGAGCGCGTGCCCAAACTGTCGGGCGTGAAAACGATAGACCTTCCTTTCGAGGCGGCAGCGGATCAAATGGAGCACGCGATGACCGTGCTGCGCGAGGTCTTTTCCTCATGACCGAAACGCGGGGCTTCGGGGCGGTCTTTTTTCCTCTTGGAGTCCTTGCGACCTTTTCTATCATCGTGATTGCACCTCTGGCGGCCGCATGCTGGCCGGAGGAAGGGAGTCTGTGGAACGCTCTGCCGACCCTCATCGGTAGCGGTTCCACGTGGAAGCTCATGGGGAGCAGCCTGATCATTGCGACGGGCGCTTCGCTTGGGGCCACCCTGCTGGGGGCTCCGGCAGGTCACGCTTTGCGCTATGTCTCGCCCCGTGTGCGAGGTATCCTTCTTGCGGGACTGTTCATCCCGATGGCCGCGCCAGCCCACGTCATGGCGGTCGCGTGGATCGAATTGGTTGGCCATGGAGGACTTCTGGCCTCGTGGATCGAAATCCCATTTTATAATCGGGCGGGGGTGATCTTTGTGCTTTCCTGCGTCTATTTCCCCATCCCTTTGTTTGCCACACTGGCTGCGTCCCGGCGCATTCCCCCCGCCCTAGAAGAGGCGGCGCGGCTTCACACCGGTTGGATCCGTGCGTTCTTGGGGGTCACCGTTCCACTGGCAGCGACGAGCACATTGGCCGGGGGCATTTGTGTGCTTCTGCTCACCCTGTTGAGTTTCTCCATTCCATCACTCTTTCAGGTTCCCGTGTACACCAGTGAAATATACGAGCGTTTCAGTGCCACCCATGACGCTGCCGGAGCTGCTGCAGCCGGTCTTTGCCTTCTTGCATTCGTTTCGCTGATTGCCACCATCGCGGTGCGGCGATTGCGTCGGCACATGGGTCAGCTGCAACACACCCCGGCTTGTATGGAACCGCGACAAGCATCGCGCGGTGCCATCTGCTTGGCCTCGACCTATTGCCTCGCGCTCTGGGCCTTCACCACCATGCTCCCTTTGCTGGCCGTGGCCGTCCGGGCATTACCGCCTGCCGCGTGTGTCGCCGCGTGGCGCACGGCCCGAGGCGAAATCATGTGTTCGCTGGCCGTGTCTGTTTCCGTCGCCACTGGCGGCATCGTCCTCGCTTTTCTTCTCGCACGAATACGCGGCGGGATGCTGCCCTTGCTCAGCGCGGCGGCCTTCTGCGTGAGTGGCCCCGTGTTGGGCGTGGGACTCATTCGTTTCTGGAATCACGATGGGCTGCGCGGAATGGTCTACGATGGTCTTGCCATACTCGTGGTCGCTGGCATGGCGCGCCATCTGGTCTTTCCGCATCTGGGACTCAGCATTGCGTCCTCCCAACTTCCTGCGTGCCTGGAGGAAGCGGCCGCCGTCCACGGTGTCTCAAAATGGCGTCGCACCTTGTGCGTGGTGCTGCCTTTACTCGCACCTACGCTTGTCCTGTGGTGGAGTCTGCTTTTCATGCTCGCTTGGGGGGAACTCGATGCCTCGGTGCTGGTGGCTCCGCCCGGCTGGACGCCGGTTTCGGTGCGCCTGTTCAGTCTCATGCATTACGGCCCGAGTTCGATGGTGGCCGCACTGAGTCTGGTGTCCACCCTCTTCGCGTTGGGAGGCGCTGGCGGAGGCTTTCTGGCGTATCGCTTGCTTCGGAGGCAGGTCTATGGGTGATTCGCTACTCGCGGTCGAAGTGGAAGGACTGGCCAAATCTTTTGGGCCCAAGCGAATTCTACATGAGGTCCGCTTTTCCGTACCCGCCGGTAAGCTGATGGCGATCACAGGACCGTCCGGCAGTGGCAAAACCACGCTCCTGCGCGCAGTCGCGGGTCTGGAACCGATCGACGCGGGACACATACACATCGGCGGACGCTCGGTGTCAAGGCCCGGCTTTCGGGTGCCGCCCGAGAAGCGGGGAATCGCCATGACCTTTCAGGAAGGGGCGTTGTGGCCTCACATGACTGCTGAAAAACACCTGCGGTTTGTGCTGCGCGCACACCGACTTTCCGTCCCTGAAACCGAGACGCGCATTCGCCATGTTCTCGAGGTTGTGGACTTGGCGGATAGGGGAACGGCCCGGCCTCATGAACTTTCCGGCGGCGAACAGCAGCGGCTGGGTATTGCCCGGGCCTTGTGCGTGGATGCGCCCTTGTTGCTCATGGACGAACCATTTGCCCATCTGGACGAAGCCCGCACTGTGCGTATCCTGACTGAAATCAAGGAGCGCGTTTGCGCTGGGCGCAGCACGGTTCTGTTGGCCACCCACAACGAGACACTTCTGGATGCGGATCTCGTCTCGCGCATGGGCAACGCCTGCGGGAATGAGTCATAAAAAAAATCGGGATTCACGGATCTTAAGGCCATCGTGAATCCCGAATGAGCGTATGTTCCGTTATTTCCGTTTTTTCCGGATTTTTTCGATCCAGGTAATGGCTTCCGGATGGGCACTCCAAGCAATGCATGATAGGCTCATATATCGATCTGCATCCTCTTCCAGGGAATGATCTTCGTCGGTTAAGTACTCCTCATCCTCCTCTTGCGGCCACTCTATTTTGCCGATGAGATAGTCGCCAATGAGCGGGTTCTCTTTATTGGCTATCCGGTACATTTTTTCGGCACCGGCCATATCCTCGGCAAGGAATCGTTCCAGAACCCGAGACCAAGTCCAGTCACCGGCCATTTCGTCCTCATCGAGAATGTCAAGGAGTGCCTTGGCCTCTTCCACCCGATTCTGGGCGAGGTACAACCCCGTCAGTCGGGGCCGGAATAGGCCGATATCAGGATCGGGTCGCTGTAGCCGTTTTTCGATTATCACAATGGCCTCGTCATAACGCCCGAGACCGACCAGTTCGCCATTGAGCGCGTGCCCCACGTTGATATAGGTTCGGAGGTGTTGCACGGGCAAGAGCGGGCTTCTGCTCTTCTCAAGGGGCAGCGAATCTAGCTCTTCTTCCATACGCAGGTTGAGTTTCTGCAGTCGCTCAACGCGGATCTCAGCCGATATGGTGGTATCCCGGGCGGTGATTTCGACGGCTGCGGAGAGGTTTTCTGGATCCAGCATCATCGCCGCATGCAGCAGCATGTTGCACAGCAAATCGTCCTCCATGAAATGGGACATGGAAGCAAGCTCTGCCGCCATCAGCTGGGGAGAATCCGGCATTTTGCCGTACAGCTGTTCCTGAAAATCAGGGGACATGAGCATGCTATCCAGAAATTCCTCGTTCAGCACCGGCTTATCACCGGCCACATTGCGTATGTAGTCGTCGAGCAGTCGAATGGAGCGGTCCATCGTGTACGGATGAACGCCACCGGGGAATTCTTCTTCGAAAAGATCGTCCTCCTCCCAATTCTCCTCATCTTCCTCCGGCTCCGCAAACCAGGCCGGGGGCTTGATGGAAAAAGGCGTGACATTGTCGGGCGTCTCGCCCTCCCCGCGCCCTTTGGGCTTGTCGTGCTTCTTCTTCGCCATACAAACATCTCCGTGGGGCATCCAGCCCGGTTCGAACGTTGCTAGTTTCGGTCATTGCCACTTACAAAGGCGGTGTCAGTCAATTCCCTTGAAGAAACCCGCGCGATTCCGCACGCGCAGCCGCAGGGCATTGAGCCGGATAAAGCCCGTTGCATCCTGCTGGTCATAGGCGCCTTCATCTTCCTCGAAGGTGCTGATCTTGGGATCGTAGAGCGTCTTCTCGGCCCTGCGTCCGGCCACTTGGCAATTGCCCTTGTAGAGCCTCACACGCGCGGTACCGGTCACGTTTTCCTGGCTCTTGTCGACATAGGTCATGAGCGCTTCCATCTCGGGTGCATACCAGAAACCATTGTAGACCAGCTGGGCAATCTTCGGGGACAACTGATCGCGTTGCAGCATGACTTCGCGATCCATGGTGATGGACTCAACCGCCCGGTGCGCCGCGTAGAGGATCGTGCCGCCGGGGGTTTCATACACACCGCGTGATTTCATGCCCACGAAACGGTTTTCCACAAGATCCACCCGGCCCACACCATGCGCGCCACCCAGCTCGTTGAGCTTGGTCAGCAGCGCGGCCGGGGACAACCGTTCACCATTCACGGACACTGGCGTGCCCTGTTCAAAATCGATTTCGACATAGGCGGGCGCATCGGGGGCCTTCATCGGGCTCACGGTGGTCAGGAACATCTCCTCATCCGGTTCCATCCACGGATCTTCGAGCACACCGCCTTCATAGGATATGTGCAGCAGATTGCGGTCCATCGAATACGGTTTCTTCTTCGTGGTGGGCACCGGAATACCGTGCTTCTCTGCGTAGTCCATCATCTTTTCGCGGCTGGTGAGGTCCCACTTCGGATCGCGCCATGGGGCGATGATTTTCACGTTGGGCTGGAGCGCCATGCAGGTCAACTCGAAGCGCACCTGATCATTGCCTTTGCCGGTCGCGCCGTGGGATACGGAATCACCGCCGCTCTCGCGCAAGGCCTCGATCTGGCCCTTGGCGATGATTGGCCGCGCGATGCTGGTGCCCAGCAGATAGGAGCCTTCATAGATCGCGTTGGCGCGCATGACTGGGAACACGAAATCACGTACAAATTCTTCCTTGAGGTCCTTCACGATGACCTGGCAGGCACCGGTGTTCTTTGCCTTTTCGATGGCCGGGGCGGTTTCTTCGCCCTGACCGACATCGGCAATATAGGCCACCACCTCGCACTTGTACACTTCCTGCAGCCACTTCAATATGATCGAGGTGTCCAGGCCGCCCGAATATGCCAACACAATTTTCTTTACGTCCGCCATGATGCTGTCCCTTCCAGAGGATCTTCGATAAGTTCAGGCACGGTCTACTCGACCGCGCCCAAATAAACCTCGCCATCCATTCGCACCCCGCCGCTCAACAGCGGACGAAGCGTCAGTGGATAAAAAATATACTCGCTCAGCCGGTCAACCGGCAACCACACCAGCTCTTCCTGATAATCATCGGGCTGGTGACCGCCCCGGGGCTCCGCCCCATCCGCGATCCGCGCCTCAAACATCATTTCAAGCTGCGGCTCGGTTTTGTCCGGCTGTTTCGCCTGGGTATCCGTGTAATCACGCACATACAGCAGGCGTCCGGGCTCCACCGCCACGCCGACCTCCTCGAGGCACTCCCGG